>JAIPBY010000057.1 GCA_021738605.1 Chitinophagaceae bacterium
TATACCATTTTCGAAACAACAGGACAAAGGGAAGAAACAGATACCCTGCTGAAGGTGTTGGGTGAATATGGCCTGATTGAATTTGTGAGGAGTGCAAGGATTGCCATCATCAAGGACAGCAAAGGCTTTCACGAGAAACTTAAGGAATTTGAGTTGGCAGAACCAACACAACATATCATTGATGAACCCATCTCTGCTGCTGAAGCAGCATCAAAAGTGGTGTAAACATTTTCTACAATTAAAAACAAAAAACACGGTTTATGGCAAAGTTAAATTTCGGTGGAACTGAAGAAAACGTGGTAACGCGTGAAGAATTCCCACTGGCTAAGGCGCAAGAAGTTTTGAAAGATGAAGTTGTAGCTGTAATCGGCTACGGTGTTCAAGGTCCGGGACAGGCATTGAACCAAAAAGAAAATGGCATCAATGTCATTGTTGGACAGCGCAAAAATTCAAAGACATGGGACAAGGCCATCGCTGATGGATTTGTTCCGGGTGAAACACTTTTTGAAATTGAAGAAGCCCTTGAAAGAGGTACAATCATCTGTTACCTGCTCAGCGATGCTGCACAAATTGCCATGTGGCCAACTGTAAAAAAACACCTTACTCCCGGAAAGGCTTTGTACTTCTCCCATGGTTTTGGTATCACCTATAACCACCAGACAGGCATTGTTCCTCCAGCAGATGTTGACGTATTCCTGGTAGCGCCAAAAGGATCAGGAACTTCTTTGAGAAGGATGTTCCTTCAAGGAAGGGGTTTGAACTCAAGCTATGCCATCTTCCAGGATGCAACAGGCAAAGCGTATGACCGTGTTGTTGCCCTTGGTATTGCCATTGGTAGTGGCTATCTGTTTGAAACAAATTTCAGAAAAGAGGTATACAGCGATCTTACCGGTGAAAGGGGTACCCTCATGGGAGCCATTCAGGGAATCTTTGCAGCTCAGTATCAGGTACTGCGCGAAAGGGGCCACTCTCCATCAGAAGCATTCAACGAAACTGTTGAAGAACTGACACAATCATTGATGCCGTTGGTAGCAGAAAACGGAATGGACTGGATGTATGCCAACTGTTCCACTACCGCCCAAAGAGGCGCATTGGATTGGTGGAAGAAGTTCAGGGACGCAACTGCACCTGTATTCAACGAATTATACGATAGTGTTTCTGCTGGAAAAGAAAGCCAACGCAGCATTGACAGCAATTCACAGCCCGACTACCGTGAAAAACTTGAGGTTGAACTCAAAGAACTCAGGGAAAGCGAAATGTGGCAGGCTGGTAAAACGGTCAGAAGCCTCAGGCCTGAAAACCAAGGAAAATAAATATTCCTTAAAACAACCATTTACAGGGGGCATTTCCATGCCCCCTTTTTTATTGCGTCAATTGAACTTGAAAATGATTCCGCTATAGTATATTTGCAAAAATATTTTCAGATGAACCTCCACGAATACCAAGCCAAGGAACTGCTCAAGAAATACAATGTACCTGTTCAGGAAGGATTTGCCTGTAGCTCTGTAGAAGAGGCCACTGCAGCATATGAGCAGATCAAGGAAAAAAGCGGAAGCAAGTTTGCTGTGGTAAAAGCACAAATCCATGCAGGTGGACGTGGCAAGGGTCAAGTAATAGAAACAGGTATCAACGGTGTAAAAGTGGGCAAAAGCCTTGAGGACATCCAGGAATTTGCACAAAAAATACTGGGCGGTACACTCGTTACCATCCAAACAGGTCCTTCAGGAAAACTGGTCAGCAAAATTCTTGTTGCCCAGGACATGTACTATGATGGACCTTCGGAAAGAAAAGAATTTTACCTCTCCATTCTGCTCGACAGGGCGACTGGCCAGAACGTGATCATGTACAGCACTGAGGGCGGAATGAACATTGAAGATGTTGCCCATGATACACCTGAGAAAATCTTCAGGGAGTCGGTGCATCCAGGAGGCGGCTTGCTTCCTTTTCAGGCAAGAAAAATTGCTTTCAACCTGGGTGTCAGCGGAGATGCTTTCAAAAACATGGTCAAGTTTGTGACCAACCTTTATAATGCCTATGTGGGTCTCGATTGCTCCATGTTGGAGATCAATCCCCTTTTCAAGGCGGCAGATGACAAGATCATTGCAGTAGATTGCAAAATGGGCATCGATGAGAATTCACTGGGAAGGCACGCTGACCTTGCTGCAATGCGTGATTTTTCTGAAGAGGATCCAACAGAAGTTGAGGCAGGAAAATTCAACCTCAACTTTGTAAAGCTCGATGGCAATGTGGGCTGTATGGTAAATGGTGCTGGTTTGGCCATGGCCACCATGGACATGATCAAACTCAGTGGTGGCGAGCCTGCCAACTTCCTTGATGTAGGTGGTACTGCCAATGCACAAACAGTTGAGGCAGGATTCAAGATCATCATGCAGGACCCCAATGTAAAGGCGATCCTCATCAATATCTTTGGCGGAATTGTACGCTGCGACAGGGTTGCTTCCGGTGTGATCGAGGCATACAAGAACCTTGGCAACATCAACATCCCCATCATTGTGCGCTTGCAGGGAACCAATGCGGTTGAAGCCAAGAAGCTGATCGATGAGAGCGGATTGAAAGTGCAAAGTGCAATCCTACTCAGCGAAGCTGCTGACCTGGTAAAGAAAGCAGTTGCCTGATAGCCATTCAACGCCACATATTGTCCTTTCGGTTTTATCCAATTTTATTGCTGCTCATTGCATCTCCCCTGCTCCTGTTGGCGCAACGGAAGAATGATGACCTCAACTACCATATAAAAAAAACGCCAGCACCGATTTTGATTGATGGCGTTATCGATGAGGCATGGTTGATGGCTGAAACTGCAGACAACTTCAACATGGTATTGCCCATGGACACCAGCAAAGCCCTGGTGAAGACTGCTGTAAAAATGAGTTATGATAACGATCATCTTTACCTGATTGCCATCTGCTACACCAAGCCCGACCAGGCATACATGGTTGAATCCCTGAAAAGGGATTTTGCTTTTGGCAAGAATGATAATTTCCTGCTTTTCATGGATCCCTTCGACGACCAAACCAATGGGTTCAGTTTTGGCTCTAATGCTGCCGGAGCGCAATGGGACGGCATCATGTATGATGGAGGAAAAGTAGACCTGAACTGGGACAACAAATGGAGCTCGGCCGTAAAGAATTACCAGGACAAATGGATCTGGGAAGCAGCCATTCCTTTCAAAACAATTCGCTTTAAAAATGGCATCAAAACCTGGGGCATCAACTTTAGCCGACTGGACATATCCATGGCTGAAAAATCAAGCTGGGCTCCGGTTCCAAGACAGTTCCCCACTGCCACATTGGCCTACAGTGGTCAGTTGATGTGGGATGAGCCACCGCCAGAGGCAGGCACCAATATTTCTTTCATTCCTTATGTACTGACCAGCGGTAGCAAGAATTATAGCGCAGGTACAAAGGCTGCATTTAAAAGAGAGGTTGGACTGGAAGCAAAAATAGGCATCACTTCATCGTTGAATCTTGACCTGACGGTGAACCCGGATTTCTCTCAGGTAGAAGTTGACAGACAGGTAACCAACCTGGACCGGTTTGAATTGTTCTTCCCAGAGAGGAGACAGTTTTTCCTTGAAAATGGGGATCAGTTTTCCAATTTTGGATATGCAGGAATCCGGCCATTCTTCTCCAGAAGGATTGGACTGAATGCTCCTATTCAATTTGGCGCAAGGCTGAGTGGGAAGCTGAACAAGGATTGGAGGATGGGTCTCATGAACATGCAAACCGGTGAAAACCCTGCAAACAAAACCCTGGCACAGAACTATACTGTTTTTGCTTTGCAACGCAGGGTCTTTGCCCGTTCCAATATTGGGCTATTGGTAGTGAACCGTGACCAGGTAGCATGGGGAAAAAAAGATGCTTCTTTGATGACCAATCCATTCAACCGCAACATTGGCGTTGAATACAACCTGGCATCTGCCAACAACCTCTGGACAGGCAAGGCTGTAGTGATGAAATCATTCTCCAAAAATACCAGCAAGGAAGACTGGGTGCATGCTGCGAATATCCAGTACAGCAGCAAAAAATGGTTGTTCAGCTGGCAACAAGAATATGTGGGGAAAAATTATAACGCAGAGGTGGGATATGTTCCCCGCAAGGATTTCATCAAACTTACACCCGGGATAACGAAAACATTCTTCAGCAGAAACAAGAAAATCACCAGCCACTCCCTCAAACTGAGCAGTTTCAATTATTACACTGACCGGTTGAGGCTTACTGACAATACGACTTTCATGGCCTATACCCTAACGCTGAGGAACCAGGCTACATTCACACAATGGGTTGCCTATGACTATGTACAGTTGCTCCAACCATTTGATCCGACGAATTTCAACAAGGATACCCTTGCCAGGGGAACAAAACACCATTGGAGGGCCACAGGTACTGAATTTGTATCGAAGCCCCAACAGCTGTTTACCTATGCGTTTTCCACCCGGTTTGGTGGATATTATCAAAATGGTACAAGGAGGTTTGTCAGTGCTGAAATGGGGTATCGCTTTCAGCCATTTGTCAGTGCAGCACTGAGTGCAAGCTATAACCAAATCTCCATGCAAAGCCCTTGGAACAAAACCACATTTTGGCTGGTTGGCCCCAGGATTGACGTTACATTTACCAATACCCTGTTTTTTACAACATTTATCCAGTACAACAACCAACAGAAAAACATCAACCTCAACACCAGGTTCCAGTGGCGGTACAAGCCTGCATCAGACCTGTACATTGTATATACAGATAACTACTTCCCTGCCCCATTCAATGTGAAGAACAGGGCCCTGGTATTGAAATTCAACTATTGGTGGAATTTGTAAGGATTAATGATCCAGTGCAATAAATCAGCCTACATTTTTTTAGCATCTTCCAAGAACTGCGCCAGTCCGATATCTGTCAACGGATGCTTGAGCAATCCAAGGATAGAACTCAAAGGACAGGTACAGATGTGGGCGCCTGCTTCAGCAGCTCTTACGATATGCAATGGATTGCGGATGGATGCTGCAAGGATTTCCGTTTCAAAACCCTGTACCATGAAAATATGTGCCAATTGTTCAATCAGTTGGATACCGTCCCAGCTGCTGTCATCAATACGCCCAATGAATGGCGAAACATAGGCAGCACCTGCTTTTGCAGCAAGGATAGCCTGACCAGCAGAAAATACCAATGTGCAATTGGTGCGGATGCCATTGTCGGTAAACCATTTGATGGCCTTGATGCCATCCTTGATCATGGGCACCTTCACTACAATATTGGGATGAATGGCGGCCAATGCTTTTCCTTCTGCAACCATTGATTCAAAATCAGTAGACAATACTTCAGCACTCACATCACCATCCACCAGTGCGCAGATGTCTGCATAATGCTTCAGGATATTGTCATTACCCTTGATGCCCTCTTTGGCCATCAGTGAAGGGTTTGTAGTTACACCATCAAGGATTCCAAGATCTGCTGCTTCCTTGATATGGGAGAGGTTGGCGGTATCAACAAAAAATTTCATGTAATTGTATTTGAATCGGCAAGATAACAAAAGGATAAAAAGAACTGCCGAAATGAGTGCAAAAAAAATGGCAGGTTGATTACATCGCACCGCTCAACCACCTACCCTTGCTACCTTCCGGTCCTGGGGGAGTCAGCAGGAGCTGGTCGTGTAAGACCTGCCGGTGCAAATATACAACTTTTATCGAAGTGCGCGATTGAATTGGCTATTGAATTGCCTGATGCCAATCAGTTCGTCGTAACGCCCTCCCAGTGGTCGAAAATAGACCAGGACCATGTACATGTTTTCTGTTTCCCAGGTATCATTCTCAATCAGGGATGTACTGAACTTATCCCTGCCATCCATCTTTTCTTTGATGGCATACTGGTAATCATAGTAGCCCTGTTTGAGGAATAAACTGGCCTCATAATTTCCGGTTTCATTGTTGAATGTCATGGTTGCATCAGGATCTTTTCCATAGTTAGAAAGCTCTCCCATGATGACGAGCTGACCATTCCTGATAGGTAGGCCTCCAGGAGGCTTGAAACTAAAATGCACCCTTGCATAATCTGCATTCCACAATGGATTGATGTTTTCAATGGTTTCATTGATGAAAAGCCCATTCAGGTCTCTGTAATAAAAATACTGACGGGGTAATCTTGGTAGATCTTCCTTCACAAAAAGGTTGAAGCTGCTGTCGGTATTTTCCTGTCTTCCTACCCGATCGCCCAGCAGCCTGAAACTCCTGAGGTTGAGCCATCGGAACTCTTTTCCGGCTGGCATGATCATTTCGTTTTCGTTGCTGTATTGCAACATGTCTTGCTTGATAAAGGTGGGTGAAACCAGCGTCAGGTTATTGTCCCAGCGGTAATTCTGCAAGACATTTACCCGCACTTGCTGTTGTGGATAGCGTATATCAAAACCCTTGGTATCCAATTGAACCTGCAACCGGTGATGGGTCATGTAATATTGTTGGTTGAAAGGCTGCAGTACCTGTGCTGCCATGCTGATCTTTTGGTCTACCACCAGGAATCTTTTGGTGAAGGCCAGTTTGCTGGTATCGCCATTGACAAAAACCTTGAGCAAATAATTTCCAGACTTGGTGGGCATGCAATTCCGGTCAGGGAAATTGGCCTGATAATGCGTATACTTTGTCAAAGCGATTGAAGCATTGCGGTAGGTTGAAATCCTCACCTGTGTATAGCCCTTTACATAATCAAAATAACTCAGCTGCGCCGGAGTCCAATCGGCGTTGCAAAGGACATAGGTATAGAAATAATTTTTAACCCCTCCGGCCATATCGTCAAAATTCAGTTCAAGCAAATCTGATGAATTCAGGTTGATGATGGGATAAGACACTGGATCCCCAAATTTTGTCAGTTTGATGGTTTTGATGGCAGGATTGAATACCTGATCAGGCTGCCTTTGGGCGAATACAGACACTGCCGCAAGAGAAATGAAACTGAAGAAAAACAGTGTCTTGTACATGGGGATTGATTGTTTGACGAATTTAATCAATAATTGATTTGTATTTTTACCTGAGAAGCATATCCATTGAATCTTTCACTTCGCATAGCAAGAAAACTCTTTAGCGGCAGGAAAAAGTCATTTTCGACCTTTATCATGCGCATTTCCATCACCGCAACCACCATCAGTGTTGCGGCAATGATTGTTGCCCTTTCGTTTATCAATGGATTTCAGCAAATTGTGGCAGAGAAAGTATTTGGCTTCTGGGGCCACATGCGGGTGCAGCATTATGAACCCATCAGGTCTACCATTGCAGAAGAAGTGCCGATCAACAGAAATGATACCATCGAAAAAATGATGGAAGCCCATCCCAACATCCTCTCAGTCAGCCCATTTGCCACCCGGTCCGCCATCCTGAATGCCAATGGCACCATTGAAGGCGTGCTGTTGAAGGGTGTTACAGCATCCTATCCCTTCAAAAAGATTAACAGGTTCCTGGTCAGGGGAAACTGGCCAGCATTGGAGGACAGCACAAAGTCTGGCCAGCTGGTTTTGTCTGAATATACCGCCAATCAACTGGGGATAGACACCGGACGCAGTTTGCTGATCTATTTTATCCAGGAAAATGGCGCAATGCCAAGGACCAGAAAACTGAAGGTATCGGGGATTTACAAAACAGGTATTGATGTTTATGACAAGGTATATGCCATTGGCGATATTCAATTGATTCAACAACTCAATGACTGGAACAAATCCCAAATTGGTGGTTACGAAATGGATTTGAAAGACCCTTCAACCATGGATTCAACGGCTGCTGGGGTTTTCAATTTCATACCAACAGGCTGGAATGCACTCACCCTGAAAGAAATTTCACCTGAAATATTTGATTGGCTCAACCTTCAGAACACCAACAAATACATTCTCATCACTGTCATGACCATCATTGCAGTGATCAATCTCATTACCTGCCTGATCATCTTGTTGCTGGAAAGAACCCCCATGATTGCCCTGTTAAAAGCACTCGGGGCGCGGGATGGAATTATCCAAAGAATCTTCATCATCTATGGCTCATGGATCGCCGGAATTGGTATCCTTCTGGGAACAATCATTGGCCTTTCCTTCTGTTATCTGCAACAGTATGGCGAACTGATCAAGCTCAATGAAGAGGCTTATTACGTAAGGGTTGCACCTGTGGCCATTGATTATGGACAGGTGATCATGATTATGGCAGGCACCTTTGCCATTTCCATGTTGATCCTCATTCTCCCTTCCATGATCAGCAGAAAAATCAATCCTTCAAGGGCCCTGCAATTCAAATAATTAATTTGTCATTGCTGATAGAATGACTGCTGTTGCCACACCGGCATTCAACGATTCAGCTTTTCCTTTTCTGGGGATGGTGATGGCCTTTGTTGCAAATGCCCTGATCGCAGAAGAAAGGCCCTTTGATTCATTTCCAATCAAAAGCATGCAAGGCATTTCAAAGACTGCTTGTCCGATGGATTCACCATCCAACACAGCTGCATAAACCGGCATATGGGGTATTGAGGAGAGAAATTCCTCCAATGCTGTATAGTAAATAGTGGGCCGCAAGAGGCTGCCCTTCGCGGATTGTACGACTTTGGGATTGTATGCATCTACCGTATCGTTGGAACAGATGATATTTTCAACACCAAACCAATCACAGGAACGGATGATGGTACCCAAATTTCCAGGGTCCTGGACCTGATCGAGCACCAAGGTTATGCCTTTTGGCACAAAACCTGAAATTGTAGGCTGGGGAATCTGAACCAATGCGAGGACTTCGTTGGGTGTTTGCAATGATGAGATCTTGTTCAATTCATAGTCTTCCAGCACTTGCACATCGATCGCAGGAGGCAGGGATGATGCGTGTTGACTTATCCAGGCATCAATGGCAAAAATCTTTTTGATGGCATCAGGCTTTTCCTCTCTCAGCTCTTGCACCATCTTCACGCCTTCCACGACAAAGAGCCCTTCTTCCTCCCTGAATTTTTTATGGGCTAAACTTTGAATATATTTGACTTCCGCTTTAGCGATCATCTTTTTTTAATTTTAAACGCAGGCCTGTTGTATCGATTACTCCAATATTTCATTACGGTGCTGACAGTTCTAGTACTGACAGGTACTTCCTGTACTGTTGTGAGGCAATATCCGGAAAACAGGCCTTTCCATTTCGAAAATAACATAAAAATTGAAGCCAATCTTTCAAGGGATGAAAAGGCTGACATAAAGAACAGGCTCCTCGCCCAAATTGATGACAGTGCCCAGATCAGGGTGGCATCAAAAATTCCATGGCCTTCGTTTCCGTTTTTCATCCCGGTTTCGGTGATGGAAAATCCTACGATTTTCACTGAAGCGCCTTTAAAGCAATCGGCCTTCAACATGAAAAACCTGATGAGCAGTATTGGTTTCAGGAGAGCTGAAATCAAGTTTGATACTTCCGTAATCATCAAAAAGAAAAAACAACAAAGGACGGTATCCAATTTTACAGTTGTTGCAGGCCCTCGTTATACCTTTGACACGGTCATTTATGCTTTTCCTGATTCAACATTACAGGCCATCGCAAGTGAGTCAGCGAAAACAGCATTGCTCAAAAAAGGATCAGCATTTGACTATGGCGCGATTGATCAGGAAATCAGCAGGCTGACGGATATTTTTCAGAACCAGGGGTACCAAAAAATATCCAAAGAAGACATCATCGCTGAAATTGACACCAATTATACAGAACTCCTGGATGCCACCCTTGATCCTTTCGAATATGCTTCCAGGATGGCCAAAGCATCCATCAAATCAAAACAACCAGGCGTTGATCTTTACCTGCGGTTGAGGGCCAACAGGGACTCCAGTCATTTCATTGCCTACACCATTGGTGAATTGCTGGTTTATCCCGACCAAAAGGCGGAAGATGCAGACTCTATACAACACAATACCAATAAGGATTCCAGCGGGATCACCATCCACTCGCTTCACAATACCTTTGACAACAACTTCATTCGAAGCAATATTTTATTGCAACCTGGAGCCGTTTACAAAAGAGAAAATTACAGCAAGACATTGAACAATTTCAACAAGCTTGGAGCATGGCAGAACATCAACATGAGCAGTGAAACAAATGAGAAAAAGAGGGAGATCAACTATGTATTGAAACTTCAGCCTGCCAAAAAACAATTTTTCAGTATCGACCTCGAAGGAAGCAGCATCATCAATACCTCACAACTGATTCAGGTAGGCAGTGGCCGTGTTGGTTTGGCCACCAACTTCACCTTGAGGAACAGGAATATTGGCAAAAGAGCCATTCAACTGGAGAACAACCTCAGAACAGGTATCGAGTTCAACAACTTCAAAAAAATTCTTTCAGGAGAAGTTACCTTAACCAACAGGTTGACCTTTCCCTGGCTTGTAGCCCCAGTTGGTAAAAAACTCAAATCCTATTTTCAGCAAGCAAAGACAATTGCTTCAGCAGATTATTCCTATATTGACAGGTTCCGGTTTTTTCAATTGAAAACATTCAATACGTTTTTGGGATACGAATGGAAACCCAGTCCTTACACTTCATGGCAGTTCAGGCCGATCAACTTTGAAAATACAAGGTTCAAGGCTGACAGTCTTTTCCTTGAATCCATCAGCAGTTTTCCTCTCTTGCTTTATACCTACAACAATGGTTTGATTATTGGCATGAATGCGATGTTCAATAAGAACCTCACGCCCAACAATACCAAAAAGATCAACCTGCTGAAAATTTATGCAGAAGAAAGTGGTCTGGTTACGGGAGCACTTTTGTACAACCAAACAAAAGAGGGAAAGACCCTCTCTGACCTATTCCGGTTCTTCAAAATGGACGTTGAGTTCAAACATATTGTTTCACACAACAAAAGCAGCCTTCATCTCCGTGCATATGCTGGAGCGGGTTTGGCGCTTACCACAGGGTCTAAAAAAGGTGAAGTGACCCTGCCATTTTTCAAGAGTTTCATTGCAGGCGGCCCCAACAGCATGAGGGGTTGGGCCATCAGAAAACTGGGTATTGGTTCAAATGTTTTTTATGATACGGTGGCTGCAGGCACTTTCAATGACAAATATGCAGACATGCAACTTGAGGGAAACATTGAATACCGTTTCAATCTATTCCAGTTTTATGGATTTTGGATGCGCGGTGCTGCATTCACCGATATTGGCAACATCTGGTTCAGGAATGACCTCAACAATACATTGAAAAATGCAGGATTTCGCCTTGATCGCCTGGGCAAGGACATCGCCGTTGCCAGTGGGTTTGGCGCAAGAGTAGACTTCAGTTATTTCCTCTTGCGGTTTGACCTTGGCTTTCCCATCAAGGATCCCCGATATGGCCCAGACAATAAGGGAAATACAAACATAGAAAGATTCTATTCAACCAGTTCAGGAGGCTGGTTTGTGAACAATGTTTGGAACAAACCCAGTTTTCAATTTGCCATCGGCTATCCTTTCTAAATCAGGCCTGTTATAGCTTTCCTCCAAACCGCAACTGCATCTTCTCTACCATCTTGTAGGTGGCAGGGCAATACTCAATGTTTTGTTTGTGGACATGGATATAATCCGTCATCTTCTTTTTGGCAAGATGCGGAAAGCCTGCACAATCCTCCGGACGGATGGTATAAATGGAACACATGTTTGTCTTCAGGTCCAGGAACTGACAAGGTGTTTTGGTGTTCATCCAGTCTCCCTTTTTGTCTTTGTACAACCATTTTTCTCTGAACTCATCGGGAGTTTGGTTGAAATGGGCCGCAATGCGCTCGGTATCTTTTTTTGTAAATGTAGGCGTCATTGACCTGCAGCAATTTGAGCAACTGAGGCAATCCACTTCTTGCCATACTTCCTTGTCCACTTCTGCCGCAATATTATCCAATCTTCTGGGCACATTTTTTTCAAGCCTCGAAAGAAAGAGTTTCATTTTACGTTTGTTCTTGCTTACCTTGACTTTGAAAGAACGAAGGTTGATGGGTTCCATGGTTTGCAATGGCTGTTTGAATAATTGGTAATATTGAATTGCGAATTTAATGGAATTAACCATTCATCTAAAATGAACCTAAACAAAGAACCATGTGGGATGCATTCAAAAAAGGCTTTTTGGTTCACCTCCAGCTGGAAAAATCGCTTTCCCCCAATACGATTGATGCTTATGGACTGGACCTTGAAAAGCTGATCCAGTTTATGCAACTCAGGGGAATCAAGGCCGGCCCGGAGGGGATTTCCCTAAAAGACCTCCAGGAATACATCAAATGGATTGCAGAACTGGGCATGAGTGAAAGATCCCAGGCAAGAATCATCTCAGGCATCAAGGCATTTTACCGGTATTGCGCCCAGGAAGAAATCACCAAAAACGATCCTACCGAACTCCTCGCTACGCCAAAGTTGAAAAAAACCTTGCCAGATACCTTGACATTTGAGGAGATTGAATTGCTCATCGCACAAATAGACCAGAGCAAACATGAAGGGGGAAGAAACAAGGCCCTGCTTGAAACCCTTTACAGTTGCGGCCTGCG
>JAIPBY010000058.1 GCA_021738605.1 Chitinophagaceae bacterium
GTTCGATAACCGGCATCCTGGTGCCATTCCCAGTTCTTGATGCGCAAAGGTGCCTGAGCAGAAAACCAGATGCTGGAGGACTGCGCATGCACCATGCAGGAAATAAATAACAAAAAAAATGCCGCGTGAATTTTTCTCACGCGGCAAATATCCTAAATCTTATAGTACTGTTCCCATCCTTTTCTTGGAGGCTCACCCACCAGCAATTGGTTGGCGAGTTTGTTGTTGGTGATCTGTTTTTTCTTCCTGTCAAATTTCAATGTGGTATTGAGCATTTGAGAAAGCACCCCCAGACAGAATACCTGGCTGAGCGGACCTGCAATCGCAAACGGAGAACGCGTCTCTTCCTGGCCCAAACATGCCTTCAGGAAGTTGGCATAGTGGTTGGATGGGCTGACTGGAACTTCAGGAAGCCTGGAAGCCATTTCCCTTCCTTTTTCTTCTGGGATGATGGAAAGCGTGCTTCCATGAGAACCGCCTTTGAAGATCAGGTCCTTGCTGTAGATGATTTTTCCAGGATTCAACTTCTGTGACTGGATTGCTCCATTGCTTGGCGCAGGAATATTTGAATCCAACTTTGCAGATGAACCATATCCTTCTGGCAAAGGAGGAAGATTGTTCAAGCCATCGTACCAGGTGATATCACAGGCTGGCATCCCTTTGCGCTCGGGGAACTTGAAAAGGATGGTTGAAGAATAGGGATAAAAGAATGGATTGTGCTGATCAGCCCTCAACATGCTGACTTCAGTTGGAAGCCCCAGGTCAAGAAACTGGTGAGCAGTATCAATCAGGTGCGCACCCCAGTCTCCGAGGGCACCCATTCCGAAATCATACCAGCAGCGCCATTGGCCATTGTGGTAATCATGGTTGTAGTCATGTTCTTTCACCACGCCATGCCAGGTATCCCAATCCAATGTGGAAGGGATGGCTTCCTTAGCAGGAAGGTTCTTGATCTTTGGATCGAAAGCATGCCAGCGACGTGCTGAGTTCATGTGTGCGGTGATGGCCGTCACATCTTTGATGATGCCAGCTTCTTTCCAAGCCTTGAACTGAAAATAGTTGGCTTCTGAGTGTCCTTGATTGCCCATTTGGGTAACCAGTTTAGGATGCTTGGCGGCAGCCTTCATCATCAGTTCAACCTCGTTGAACGTGCGCGCCATCGGCTTTTCAACATATACATGCTTGCCCAAAGAAAGGGCCATCATGGTGATGGCAAAATGCGAATGGTCGGGAACACCGATGCTCACCGCTTCGATTTGATTTCCCATCTTATCGAACATCTTTCGGAAGTCCTGGAACCTTGGCACATCAGGAAACTGTTTCAACACAGCCTGTGTTTGGGGAGCGCCCATGTCTACATCACAGAATGCCACAAATTCAGCAAGGCCGGATTTGTGGAACTGCATCAGGTCGGAAGCGCCCTGGTTACCTATACCAATGCAAGCGAGTTTTACTTTTTCGCCAGCCTTGCGGTTGGACCTTGCCTGTGTAAAAAGGGAAGGCATGGATGCAGCTGCCGTTACAAGCGCTGTATCTTTTAGAAATTTACGGCGTGAATCGTTGTTCAAGTTCATTTGACAATCGTTTGAAATAAATATAAAAAATACCTGATCCTAAATATCGTATAAAAATGAATGTGAAGGATGCCCTGTTCAACTTAGACGGTTTAATTCTGCTAAATCCTTTTCGTGATCAGCCACCCGGTTATTGGGGCAGATTGGCCTTATTCCTCAAGCGGATGTATTCATCCCGCTGTGAGAGTCCCAAAAATGCCGGGGGCTTCAGGCCCTTCTCCCATTCAGCAACCTGCCTTTTCATTGTAAGGACGAGTTCAGGATTTTCATTGGCTATGTTCTGTTTTTCGGCGCCGCTTTTGCCAAGATCGAACAGAAAAGTTGTGTCCCCTTTCATCCATATTTTTTTTCCATCAGCATTGATGGCCGCATAGGCTTTCATGTCTTGGTTTCTCCAGAACAAGATTTCATGTGGCGTACCCTTTTTTTTGCCAGTCAGAAAAGGAATCAGGTTGACACCATCCAGTGGATTTTTTGTTTGAACGGTCTTTTCTAAACTGCCCAGGGCTGTGGCAAAAATATCAAGGGAGATGATGGGCTTTTCGTAAACGGTTCCTGCAGCAATGACTCCCGGCCATTGCATGGCAAATGGAACCCGGATTCCTCCCTCATAAAGGTTTCCTTTTTTTCCAGACAAAGGATGGTTGCTGCTGCCATTGTCGAGTGGACCTCCATTGTCTGAAAGAAAAAACAGGAGGGTGTTTTTGTCCTGACCGGTTTCCTTCAATTTGTCCAACAGCTTTCCAACACCATCATCAATGGCGCTGACCATGGCAGCATAAGTGCGTCTTTTGCTGTCTGCAATATGATTGAACCTAGACAAATATTGATCGGGTGCCTGCAAGGGTGTATGCGGCGCATTGTAGGTCAGGTAGAGAAAAAAAGGATTGGTGCGGTTGCGGTCTACAAAAGAAACGGCCTCTCTGGAAAATGCATCAGTGATGTATTCCTGCTCTTCAACCACTGCAAGACCGCGGTTCAATTTTGTCTTGTAGCTAGCGCCTTCGTCATCTACAGAAAGGGGATCGACAATTTGTAATGCAGCTGGAAAATACTGGTGCCCACCGCCCAAAAATCCAAAAAACTCATTGAACCCTCTTTTCAAAGGATGGAAGCTTGGATGAGCACCCAAATGCCACTTGCCAACAAGCATGGACCTGTAGCCTGACCTTCCCAATGCATCCGCCATGGTTTCTTCATCCAAAGACAAACCCATCGCTGCATCTTTCGGCATGTACAGCACATTGCGCTCATACCCAAAGCGCTGAGAATACCTGCCCGTCAAAAGCCCGGCCCGGCTGGGGCTGCATACGGCATAAGACACATGCCCAGAAGTAAAGACCACGCCAGCAGCGGCAATGCGGTCAATATTGGGTGTTGGAATATCCTTGCAGCCATTGAACCCAACATCTGCATAGCCCATGTCATCTGTCATGATGATGATGATGTTCGGATTTTTGCGTTGCTGCGCATGGATGGATAGCACAAGAAAAAATGCAAGAAAAAAGATAGGGGACTTTTTCAATTCGAAATTTTATTGAATGGACAATTGCACCGCAACCGGAAAATGATCAGAAGGAAATTTCCCATAATAGGTATCCGTCAACACAGCCCATTTGCTGGCCTTGAAATGGGAGCTCATAAATACATGATCAATCACATCATTTCTGATGCCATCATGCCGAAAACTGTTGAAGCTTCCGTTGGGTTGATGCACCGTCTTGGCAAGCCCATGGCTGTCTTTCAAGAACCCTGATGAAGCAACATGCAGGTACCATTCGCTTTCCCGGTTACCATTGAGGTCGCCCATAAAAACCACTGGCTTAACCCCGGCGATCGATTTTATTTTTTCAATGATCAGTTTGCTGCTTTCGACCCTCGCTTGCACACCCTGATGGTCGTAATGCGCATTGAAGACAAAAAATTCCTTGCCGGTTTTCTTGTCCTTCAGGGCCACCCAGCTGCAGATGCGGTTGAGCTTTGCATCCCAGCCGGGGCCAACTTTTTCAGGCGTGGTAGACAACCAAAAATCTCCACTGGCTTCCATCGTATACTTGCTGGTCTTATAAAAGATTGCGGAATGTTCACCTGCAGATTTTCCATCATCCCTTCCCACACCATGGTAAACATAGCCTTTCAACCCTGCCTGCATGTCGTCCAGCTGGTTTTTCAGGGCTTCCTGCACACCAACCACATCAAAATTATGGTACCGGATTAACGCCGTTACGGGATCCTTCCTGTCTTTCCAGAGGTTCCCGCTGTCCCGGGGATTGTCGTAGCGAATGTTGAAGGTGGCAAGATGCATGGTCTGTGATTCGCTTTTCATGCCATTCAACAATGCAAACAGCACAAGAAAAATTATTTTTCGCATGGGGATGATTTGACAACTAATGTAGTCCTTTTCTCCGTCAGATGATTTTACAAAATTGCATTCAACACCAGTACGCCTGCCAGTCCAATGATGGAAATCAAGGTCTCCATCACGGTCCATGACAAGAATGTCTGCTTCAGGGTCAACTTGAAAAATTCCTTGAACATCCAGAAACCTGAATCATTGATGTGCGAACCAAAAACGGAACCGCTACCCACAGCCAATACCATCAACTCAGGCGATACGGTTCCTGCAGCAAGCAATGGAGAAACAATGCCGGCAGCAGTAATGCCCGCCACTGTTGCAGACCCAATCATGACCCTCAACAATGCGGTGATGACCCATCCAAAAACCAAGGGAGGCATCTGCCATTTGCTGCTGAGCGCGGCGATATAACTGCCCGTGCCACTGTCTTGCAAAACCTGCTTGAAAACCCCGCCAGCCGTGATGATCAGCAAAATCATGGCGATGCCCGCAATGGCATCACTCACCCATTTCATGCTCTTGTCGATCTCAATACCTGCCCGGATGCCAAAATAATAAATCGCCAGCAGGACTGAAACAAGGAGTGCAATCATCGGCTCGCCAGTGAAAGAAAAGAATTGCCTTAGCAGATTCTCCTTTTCAAAAAACGCATTGCAAACTACCGATAGAGTAATCAAAAGAACAGGCAGCAGAGCAATCATAAAACTTGGAAATGCCTTCGGCAATTTCACCTGTATTTTATCGGGGGATGAATGATCGGGCGGTGCTGCAGACTGAATATTTTTCAGGAACCTTCCCAGGATTGGGCCTGCAATGATCACGGCCGGGATGGCGATGATGATGCCATAAATCAATACCTTCCCCATGTCTGCACCAAAGGCATTGACCAGCACGACCGGGCCGGGATGGGGAGGAAGAAAACAATGGGTTGTACTCAGGGCTGCAGCCATGGGAATGGCGATATACAACATGGGGAGGCCCGTTTTCCTGACCAGCATGAAGACCAGCGGAACGAGAATGACAAAACCTGCATTGTAAAAAAGCGGAATGCCAATCAGAAAACCCGTCAGCATGACGGCCCATTGGATTTTTTTCAGGCCAAATCCATTGATCAGGGTAATGGTGATTTTTTCAGCAGCACCCGACGCTTCCAAAATTTTTCCAAGTATGGCCCCCAAACAAAGGATCAAGGCCAAACCACTCAATGTTGCACCGACTCCCTTTTCAATTGACTTCAACACAGCTTCAGCAGGCATGCCCAGCAACAGTCCTGTAACAATAGTAACCAGGAGCAAAGAGAGGAAAGGGCTGACTTTTTTGACAGACAGCAATACCTGCAAAGCAATGGCAAAGACAATGATGAGAATGGTCATGTAGATAGGATTAAAAAAGCATCAATGTGAATCACGGGTGACGGTGCTTCCGGAACTTCCTTTGAGAAAATCAAGATCTGCACCCTTGTCAGCACCTTCCACATGCTTGATGTACAAACTCACATAACCCCTGGTGGCTGACGGTTTGGGGGCAATCCAGTTTGCTTTTCTTTGTGCAAGCACTTCATCGCTTACATGCAAATGCAGTTTGCGTTGGGGCACATCCAGTTCAATCATATCTCCATTTTCCACCAGGGCCAGGGCACCACCAATGGCACTTTCGGGAGAAACATGGAGCACGGCCGTGCCGTATGCAGTACCACTCATCCTGCCATCACTGATGCGCACCATGTCTTTGATACCCTTGGCCAATATTTTTTTCGGCAAAGCCATGTTGCCCACTTCGGGCATCCCGGGGTAGCCAACGGGTCCAACATATTTCAATACCATCACACAATTTTCATCAATGTCCAGTGCAGGATCATCGATGCGGGCATGATAATCTTCAATGCTTTCAAAAACAACAGCACGGCCTGTATGCTGCATCAATGCTGGGCTTGCAGCGGAGGGCTTGATCACGGCACCATTCAGGGCAAGGTTTCCTTTGACCACCACACAACCTGCCTCTGCAATCAAGGGCTGATCCATTGTTGCGATCACATCACTGTTATAACAATCTGTACTGCCTTGAATATTTTCATGGTGATTTTTACCCGTAACTGTTATCACGTTTTCGTGCAACTCCTTTCTCAATTCATGCAGGATGACCGGCAATCCGCCAGCATAATAATAATCTTCCATCAGGTATTTTCCCGATGGCATGAGGTTCAGCAAGAGCGGAATTTTGCTACCGAGGTCATCAAAATCATCAAGTTTCAGGTCTACCCCAATCCTTCCTGCGATGGCCGTAAGGTGGATAATGAAATTGGAAGATCCACCAACGGCGGCATTCACCTTGATGGCATTTTCAAAGGCTTCCCTGGTGAGTATTTTATCGATGGTCAGGTTTTCCTTCACCATTTCTACAATTCTTCTTCCACTCAATTGGGCCATTTGCTTTTTGCGGGAATCGGCAGCAGGTATGGCAGAGGCGCCGCTCAGGGTGAGGCCCAGCGCCTCCACCATGGTGGCCATGGTAGATGCGGTGCCCATGGTCATGCAATGCCCAATGCTTCTGCTCATGCAGCTTTCAGCGAATTCGCATTCCTCCTGGGTCATTTTACCCGTTTTCATGTCTTCATCAAATTTCCAGACATGGGTTCCGGAGCCAATGGTCTGCCCCTTGTACCGTCCATTCAACATGGGCCCGCCGGGGACAACAATTGTCGGCAAACCCACACTGGCTGCACCCATCAGGGTGGAAGGGGTTGTTTTGTCGCAGCCTGTCATCAACACCACACCATCCATCGGATTGCCACGGATGGATTCTTCTGCATCCATGCTGGCCAGGTTGCGAAACAGCATGGCTGTTGGCTTGAGCAGGGTTTCGCCCAGACTCATGATGGGAAACTCCAAAGGAAATCCACCTGCCTCCAGTACGCCTTTTTTGATGCTTTCTGCAAAATCACGGAAATGTGCATTACAGGGCGTCAGCTCGCTGAATGTATTGCAAATCCCGATGACCGGCCTACCATCAAACATGTCGTTGGGCATGCCCTGGTTTTTCATCCAGCTCCTGTAAATGATGCCATCCTTGTCTTTCCTGCCAAACCAACCGCGGCTCCTGAGTTCTTGTGCCATATTTTAATCTCAATTGATGGCAAAAGTTACTAAATTAATGGTGTTTACCTGCTTGTTTCAACCATAAATGACAACATGAAAAGATTTTATTTTTTTGCGGTCCTCTTGCTTTGCTCTCTCTCCACACTGGCAGAGGATGGATATGAACTTTGGATGCGGTATAAAAAACCCACAGACATAGCAATGCTCAATACCTACAGATCCATTTTCAGCGGCATTGTTTCCAGCAGCCAATCTCCCACCATGCTTGCAGCCAGTGAAGAGCTTAAGAAAGGATTGGGTGGGATATTGGATAAAAAAATATTGGTGCAAAGCCAGGTCCAGAGCGGATCATTGGTCATCGGCAATTCAACTGAAATCAGAAAACTGATCAAAACCTCCATTGCTGTCCCCGAAAACAAGGAGGGCTTCATCATCAAGAGCATCATGGAAAACAACAAGCGGATTACCGTCATCAGTTCATCCTCTGACATCGGTGTGCTGTACGGTGCATTTCATTTGCTCAGGATGCTACAATCCAATGCTAAAGTCAACGCACTCGATATCAGTTCATCTCCTGCACTACAATTGCGCCTGCTGAACCATTGGGATAACCTCAACAGACATGTTGAACGGGGTTATGCGGGCATTGCTCTTTGGAATTGGCATACCCTTCCCGATTACAAAGACCCGCGCTATACCGATTATGCAAGGGCCAATGCTTCCATTGGCATCAACGGCGTAACGGTTACAAATGTCAATGCAAATGCCATCACCCTTACCAAACCCTATCTTGAAAAAATTGCTGCACTGGCTGATATTTTTCGTCCTTATGGAATAAAGGTTTTCCTTACCGCAAGGTTCAGCGCTCCGATAGAACTGGACAGGTTCAAGACTGCAGACCCTTTGAATGATGCTGTGAAACAATGGTGGAAACAAAAAACAGCTGAAATTTACCAATACATCCCAGACTTTGGCGGTTTTCTGGTGAAGGCAAATTCTGAGGGTCAGCCAGGACCACAAAACTACAAGCGAACACATGCAGATGGAGCCAACATGTTGGCGGATGCCGTTGCGCCATTTGGCGGAAAAGTAGTCTGGCGCGCCTTTGTTTACAACCCTGAATCAGACGACCGTTTCAAGCAGGCCTATGATGAGTTCATGCCCCTTGATGGTCAGTTCAGGAACAATGTCCTGGTGCAGGTCAAAAACGGCCCCATTGATTTTCAACCCCGTGAACCTTTTTCGCCCCTTTTCGGTGCCATGAAAAAAACGCCAGTAATGATGGAATTCCAGATTACACAGGAATACCTTGGGCAGTCAACACATCTGGTGTACGAGGCGCCCATGTTCAAGGAAGTGCTGAATGCAGATACCTATGGGAAGGGAAAGGGGTCTACTGTTGCAAAGGTCATTGCTGGAAAAGTACACGAATCGCCCCTCACAGGTATGTCTGGTGTCTCCAATATTGGGAATGACAGGAACTGGACCGGCCACCTGTTCGGACAAGCCAACTGGTATGCGTTTGGAAGGCTGGCCTGGGACCTCGATCTGAGCAGCGAGAAGATTGCAGACGAATGGATCAGACAAACATTTACAAACGAACCCCAGGTCGTCAACAACATCAGCAAGATCATGATGAAGAGCCACGAGGCATTGGTGAACTACATGACGCCGATGGGGTTGGCGCACATCATGGGCAATGGTCACCATTACGGACCGGCTCCCTGGAGCAATAATCTTGGCCGACCAGATTGGAATCCAGTTTATTACCACAAGGCCGACAGCCTGGGCATTGGCTTTGACAGAACACCAAAAGGCAGCAATGCCCTTGCACAATTTGCTCCGGAGGTCAGCAAACAATGGCTTGATCCAACCACCTGTGATGAAAAATACCTCCTGTGGTTTCACCATGCCTCCTGGAGCCAAAAAATGAAATCCGGCAATACATTATGGAATGAATTGGTTGATCATTATTACCAGGGTGTAACAGAGATGAGGGAGATGAAAAACCAATGGAAATCACTCAGCAAACAAATCGATACTGAACGCCATAACCACGTGATGATGCTCCTGAACATACAAGAAAAAGAAGCGGTCTGGTGGAGAAATGCATGCCTGCTCTATTTCCAGACATTTTCCAAAATGCCGATTCCCGCTCATTTTGAGCAACCAGATAAACCGCTTGATTATTACAAGAGCCTCCGGTTCCCTTATGCACCTGGAAATTGATTTGCTAAAGATGAATCTTTCGCTCCCCGGCTTTTATGGCAAATGGTAAAATGTTCTGCCTGGGCGGAATCGGACAGGTGGCAAAAGGCGTGAAGGCGCAAGGAGGATTGAAAGCCTTGTTGAAGTCGATGACCGTATTGCCGTTGGCATCCGGCCTGGGGATGTACAAGAATCGGCCAGTTGGATAGGTTTCTTTGGCATTGGTGTCATCGCCAAACAATACAAACAGGTTGGTGGTGCCTTCATCAACCACATCAAGGGAGTAAGATTTCCCCTTGTATTCAAAAACAACTTTGCCTGCAGACTTTTCCTGGGTGGTCTGCCCAAGTACATTCAAAATCGACACAGAAGGAAGCACAGATTGTTCAATCCGGGCATTGATCCTCCAGTCCTGGTTGATAGTATAGCGTTCTATGTGTTGCAGTTTGTCAAGCAGGGGGCTGGCCAGGTCACGAAACCGAATGCCAATCAGGTCTTCGCGTTTGATTACACTCCACCGGAAGGTTTGAAATGCCAAGACGGCTGCTGTGGTTTCGTCGTTACTGAAGATGGTGGCACTTGTTGTTTTTTCATTCTTGATAAACACTTCATTTCCCGCTGCAGTCTTCCATATAACCTCATTTCCCGACAAGGTAAATGTTCCCAGCAGCGCGGGGAAGGCCTTATCTTTAAAAACCAATTCATTTTCTGCCCCACTGCCAAACTTGTTTTCACCATCTTTGAGCCAAAACAATCCGGAAAGATTCACCCAACCTGTTGCCGACTTCAAAGACTCCAGCCGCTTGTTATCCCACTCCACTATTTCATTTTTGTATGTACTGCTTTTAATCTGCGCAGCAGCATCACCTACGATACCCATCAAAAATGCAATCATGATCATTGTTTTTGTTAACCTGTACATGAACGAAAGTTTGGGGGCAAAGATACGCTTATTTTATTAGTGCACAAATTAAGTAGACTATGCGCTTGTATTCGCAACTTACATTCCATAAACGCTGAGGAACTTGATCCGCATGATTTTCAACTGTTCCCATTCAAGGTCAAGATCTGAGAGCTCTTCCTTGGCAACATCCAGGCTGCTGGTTTCACAGCTTTTGAAATATTCCAATATGTCTTCCTGATCATCCTCATCCACCATTTGGTCAATGGCATAATCCAGGTTGAGTTTTGTGCCACTGGCAACAATGGTTTCCATCACCTCCAGCAATTGCTCCATTTTCATGTCGCGGTTCTTGGCAATGGTGTCCAGTCCTACTTTTTTATCGACTTGCTGAATGATAAATACCTTGTCGCCACTTTTGTTGACTACACTGCGCATCACAAATTCATCTGGCTTGGTGATGTCATTTTCAGCCACATATTTCGCGATCAGGTCCACAAAGGTTTGTCCATAGCGGATGGCCTTGCCCTTGCTCACCCCACTGATTTTCTCCAGCTCCGCAAGCGTTGTTGGATATTGGGTGGCCATGTCTTCCAGTGACGTTTCAAGAAAGATCACAAAAGGAGGAAGTTTTTTCTCTTTGGCAAACTGCTTTCTCAGCTCTTTGAGCATCTCAAACAATTGGGGATCGGTTGTAGCTGTTCCCCCACCTTCTGAAACCGCTTCATCATCATCCTCATTGGCATCCTCATAGAAATTGCCCATGGTCATTGAAAAAGATACCGGTTTTTTAAGGAACTGTGTACCCTCTTTGCTGATTTTCAGTATGCCGTGTTCGGTAATGTCTTTCTGCAAAAGTCCTTCCAGGAGCATCTGGCGGATCAAGGAGGTCCAGTAGAGTTCTGGCTCATCATCACCTGTTGCAAAAACGGCAAGCTCATCATGCCTGTACATCTTGATTTGCGGGATCAACCTGCCAATGGTGATGTTGACCACATAATCGGCTGCAAACCTTTCGTCTAAAGCCTTGATTACTTTGAGAAGTTTAACTGCATTGGCCTTTGCCTCAATCTGTTCTTTGGGATGCAAACAATTATCACAGGCGCCACAGTTGTCGGCCATGTACTTCTCACCAAAATAATTCATGAGCACTTTTCTCCTGCACTGACCACTTTCGGCAAATGCAACCATCTCATCAATCAATTGTCCTCCGACCTCCCTTTCATTCAATTGCTTGTCGCGCAGGAAATGTTCCAGTTTGGAGACATCCTTGTGTGAGTAATACAGTATGCATTTCCCTTCCATGCCATCCCTGCCGGCCCTGCCCGTTTCCTGGTAATAGTTCTCGAGGCTCTTGGGAATATTGTAATGAATGACGAAACGAATGTCTGGCTTATCGATGCCCATGCCAAAAGCGATGGTTGCCACAATAACCTGCATGTCTTCGTTCAAGAACTTGTCTTGGCGCTCAGCACGCAGTTTGCTGTCGAGGCCCGCATGGTAAGCACCTGCCTTGATTCCGTTGACATTCAAGAGTTCAGCCAGTTCTTCGGTTGTCTTCCTGTTCAGTGTATAAATGATCCCGCTCTTGCCCCTGTTCTCGTGGATGAACTTGACCATCCCCTTGATGGTTTGGTCTTTCCTGATCTTTGGCCTCACCTCGTATTCAAGGTTGGGCCTGTTGAAGGATGAAATATAAATATCCGGGTTTCTTAGACCGAGGTTGTGTACGATATCTCCCTGAACCTTGGGTGTTGCGGTAGCGGTGAGCGCAATGACAGGCACTTTTGCATCAATCTGGTCCATCATTTCCCGCAAACGGCGGTATTCGGGCCTGAAATCGTGCCCCCATTCTGAAATACAATGGGCCTCATCCACCGCAAAAAAAGAAATTTTCAAACCGCTGAAAAAATCAAGGTTTTCCTGACGGGTAAGCGTCTCAGGGGCAACGTAAAGCATTTTTGTGGTGCCGGCATTTAGGTCATCATGTACCTCCCTGATCTCCTTTTTGGTAAGGGTTGAGTTCAGAAAATGGGCCACATTGTCATTGCTGCTGTAACCCCTGACCAGGTCTACCTGGTTTTTCATGAGGGCGATGAGGGGAGAAACCACAATGGCGCAGCCCTCGCTGATCATGGCAGGAAGTTGGTAACAAAGGCTTTTGCCGCCTCCGGTAGGCTTGATGACGAAAGTATCTTTCCCATTGAGCACATTGTTGATGATGGCCTCCTG
>JAIPBY010000059.1 GCA_021738605.1 Chitinophagaceae bacterium
GAAATGGTTTTGCATGTGGAAAAGCTGATTCAATCACTGGGGCTTCCCTACAGGATTCTCTTGCTTTGCGGAGGAGACATGGGCTTTGCCTCAGCCATGACCTATGATTTTGAGGTATACAGTGCAGCCCAAGAGCGTTGGCTGGAAGTCAGTTCGGTGTCCAATTTTGAAAGTTTTCAGACCAACCGCATGAAGATCCGGACAAAGGATGAAAATGGAAAGACCCAGCTGCTGCATACCCTTAATGGCAGTTCATTGGCCTTGCCGAGGATTTTGGCCAGTTTGTTGGAGAATTACCAGACACCGGAAGGCATTCTTATTCCGGAAGTGCTTCGCCCATATTTTGGGGCAGACATGATCGCTTAATTTTTTTAATGTGCAGCCGCCATCCTTTGGTGATAGGCTTCTATCCTTTTGTGCATGACACCGAACCAGATTGGAGGGATTAAAGAAAGCAACAACATGCCTGGATAACCTGTGGGCATCTGCGGAGCGCTGACGTGGTGCCTGAGCACTTGGTATTTTCTGCTGGCCAGGTAATGGTGATCACTGTGCCTGGACAATTCAAAAAGCATCAGGCGCCCGAGGATATGGCTGCTGTTCCAGCTGTGTTCTGGCATGGCCCTTTCATATCCGTTTTCAGTCTTGTTTCTTTCTAAGCCGTAGTGCTCAATGTAATTGACCGTTTCCAGCAACAAGATGCCCAATAAAGCTGCAGCCAGAAAACAAAGCAAGGCAAGGCTTCCAAAATAAATAAAAACAGCCACTACAAGCAAGAGCTGGAGGGATTGGAATTGAATCATCTGGTTGCTGAAATGCCAGACAGGTTTTCCATTTTTCCTTTGCTCATCTGCAGCAATTTTCCAGGCGGAAAGGAAGCCCATTAATACAGACCGACAATAGAAAAAATAAACGGGTTCACCTTTTCTTGCGCTGCTGGGATCTTCATGGGTGGATACATTTTTATGATGGCCCTTGTTGTGCTCAATGTAAAAATGCATGTACAGTGAGGTGAGCAAAAGCAGCTTCGCGAGGTTCCTTTCATACAGGTTTTTCCTGTGCCCCAATTCATGCCCCACGTTGATGCCAAATGTTCCGCAAAGCAGGCCCATGGCAATGATCCGCCCCGTCAGTTCAAGCCCAGATAGTGTTGGATCCTTAACTGCATTCAAAAAATAATACAGTGCAACATACTGAAGCGGCACCATGATATAGAGCCAAAGGTCATAGAGCCTGTCGTTTTTTGCCACCTGTTCTTCCGCCTCGCTGAGGTTTCCGGATGCAGCAGGAAATACCAGTTCAAACAGGGGGATGAACATGAAGGTATAGATCAATGGAAGTGCGATGGTCCATCCCGTGTGCATGAAAGCATAGAAGGAAAGAAAATACATGCTGAGGGGAGCCGCAAATTTCAATGACCGTATGTGCATGATGGATGGATTAATGGGTGGTTGTTGGATCTTCTGGTTTAACTGCAATCCTGTAAAGCAGTAATGCCATGGCAAAGAAAATGAGGGTGCCCAGCAGGAAATACCCTTGTTCTCCGATGGCAAGGGTGATGTTTTCCTCGAAGTTCAGTTTGCTCAAGCCTTTTGCCACGGTTTCATTGGCAGAGAGAAAGGCCACAATTACGCCAGCAATGGCACCGCCAGCAACAAGTCCTGTGGCAAAAAGATTCCCTTTTCTGAGGTCTTCCTCCTCTTCACTGGCTTTTTCTTTCTTTTTCTTTCCATCCACAATTCCTCTGATCGCACCACCAATGAAAATAGGCAAGGTGGTAGAAAGGGGAAGATAGATGCCAATGGCGAAGCTCAACGCCTTGATGCCACAGAGTTCCATGACAATGGCAATGGCCACACCAACCAATACAAACTGCCAATCCAGGTTGAATGATAATATTCCTTTGATGAGTGTCGCCATCAACGTGGCCTGCGGAGCGGCATATTGATCCGTTCCAATCGCATGATGGATGCCTGAAGAAATCATTTCTTGTGTAGGCGTATCCAGTATTTTGATGGTGAATCCGATGGCAATTGACGAAACGATGGCCCCAATGAAAAGTGAAATTTGCTGTGCCCTTGGGGTTGCACCCAGGATATATCCCGTCTTGAGATCTTGTGATGTTGCACCCGCGTTTGCGGCGGCGATACAAATCATTCCACCTACAACCAGGGCCATGGGCTCATACAGTTTTCCTGTCCATCCCACAGCAATAAAAACCAAACAAGTACCCATGATGGTAGCGATGGTCATGCCGGAGATGGGGTTGTTGGAAGATCCGATCAATCCTACAATACGGGAGGAAACGGTTACAAAAAAAGCACCAAACAATACCACCAAGATCCCGATCAACAATTTGCTGAGTACACCATTTCCAGGCACCTGCGGCATGATGGTCATGAGCAGAATTAAGCCAAGGCTTCCCCACAATACAATTTTCACAGACAGGTCTTTTTCGGTGCGTATGACCTTTTGTAGGGTATCATTGCCAGCCCGAACCGATCCGAGGCTTCCCTTGAAAGAAGAAATGATAGTGGGGATGGTTTTGATCAATGTGATGAAGCCGCCAGCAGCCACCGCACCGGCCCCGATCTGCCGTACAAATGCCCTATAGATGGCCACGGCATAATCATTGAATTGGTGCGTTGCAGGGTTCCATCCACCGGGGCCGCCTGCTGTTTGAATATCTTGAAGATAGCCCAGTTTGATGAGTTGATTGGCAATCACATCCCCCGGCACAACTGTTGCCAGCAAGGGGTTGAATACAAACCAGGTAAGTACACTACCTGCAACCAGCACACCTGCAATTTTAGGGCCGATGATGTAGCCTACGCCCAAATATTCAGGAGTAATTTCTCCACTGATTTTTGCAGAGGGCAAATACTTGTTGGCCTGTGATGTAATGTAGGAAGGGGTTTCAGCCACCACATGCAATATTTTTTGCAGGAAAGCGTATGCTGTTGCGATACCCAAACCGGCAAAGGCCGTCTTGGCAAAATTGCCTCCTTTTTCTCCGGCTTTCAATACTGATGCACAAGCCGTGCCTTCAGGATAGGGAAGGGTATCATGTTCCTTTACAATCAATGCACTGCGCAAGGGAATCATCATCAGTGTTCCCAGCATCCCGCCAAAAATGGCCAGCACAAGGATGGTGATGTAGTTGAAATAATCCGCACTGCCCGCTTCGCTCAGAAAAAGAAATCCCGGAAGGGTGAATACCACTCCGGCTGCTATGCTCTCTCCGGCTGAACCTGTTGTCTGGATGATATTGTTCTCAAGAATCGTTGTTTTGAGAAACAATTTGCTCAGTGCAATTGACATCACCGCAATGGGGATGGAAGCAGATACCGTAAGCCCAGCCTTTAGTGCAAGGTATACCGTGGCTGCGCCAAAGATTACTCCAAAGCAGGCGCCAGTAATGACAGCCTTGAGTGTAAACTCTTTCATCACAGTTTCAGGGGCGATGAAAGGCATGAATTTTTTTTCAGACATGGCAGAAGATTATGGTTGTGCTTTCGTTTAAGAGTTCATCATTTTCTGCAACCATTTGGTCAGCATAAATAAGATCAGGGAAGCAATTCCAGACAGTACCACAAAGAGCATGAAAAAGTCGTACATGTTGTGCATCTCATAGCCCAGAAATGAGGTGGTTTTGTTTTCAGGATAAAGTGCGCTCAACTGACCAGCCAGTTTGTTGGCAAAGGCATTGGCCAGAAACCAAACCGCCATCAGCAAAGAGGCCAATTTCAATGGAGCCAGCTTGTTGACCAGAGAGAGTCCGATGGGAGAAAGACAAAGCTCTCCCCAGGTATGGAGCATGTAAAGACCAGCCAGCCAAATCATGGTTACTTTCATGCCTGGTTCAATATTCTTGACACCAACGCTGATCCACAAATAGCCCAGTGCAAGCAGCAAAAGTCCGATGGCCATTTTGGTGGGAGAGGAAGGCTCATGCTTTCCCAGCTTGATCCAAAGCCAGGCAAATACGGGTGCAAAAAGCACAACATAGGTTGAGTTCAAAGACTGGAAAAAGCTGGCAGGCACTTCTGAAAAAAGGATGGAGGAGTTGATGGTGGGCATGAATTTGTAATCCATGTAAAGGATTCCTGCAGTCATCAGCAAAAGCAGGAAATAAACAACATTTCGAAGCAGCACATCATTTTCGGAAAGGTTGTTTTTTGCGCGATGGTATAGCCTGAAAATAAAGAACAGCAAGGCGGCTGACGCTACATAGATGCTCCAAACAGGGATGGACCAGTCAAGCCTCCTGTCTGTCTGTTCATCAGCAAAAAAAGTGAGTGAGGCACCCGCCTGTTCAAAGGCACTCCAGAAGAAAACCACAAAAAAAGAAACAATGAAGATCACACCCACTTTTTTCTTGTCGATGATACTGAGGCTTTTGTCGCTGAAGATGATAAAAAGGATCAGCAAAAGTGCTCCAATCAACAGGTAGAAAAGGAAGCTAAAAATCCTGGCATCAATGTAAAGCAAAGCAATCATGAGGGAGGAGAAAACCCCCAACCCAATGGTGATGACAACTGGATTGAGGAACTTGCTTTGTGCGCCTTCTGGTGCATTGCCAATTTGCTGGCCCTCGGGGTTGATCAGGTATTTGTCCTGAAAAGTCTTTTGAACCAGCACACTGAGCAACATGCCAATACCTGCAATCAAAAATGCCCATTTGAAATCAGCCGGGTTGCCTGTGTCTCCAAATGCACCGCAGAGAAATGGCCCCAAGGCGCCACCAACATTGATGCCCATGTAGAAGATGGTATAGGCCGGATCTATCCTGCGATCTCCCGGATTGTAGAGTTGGCCAACAAGTGAAGAAATATTGGGTTTGAAAAAACCATTACCGGCAATCATGAAGCCCAGCCCACTGAAAAACAGGAAGGTGGATAATGCGGTATTGGTGTCATACACGGAAGCACAAAAAAACAGGATGAACTCACCCAATGCCATCGTGAGGCCCCCGGCAATGATCGATCGTTTGTTTCCCCAATAGCGGTCCGCCATGAAGCCTCCGACCAAAGGCGTCAGGTAAATAAGGCTGGTATAGCTTCCATAAAGCTGGGAGGCAATGGTCTTGTCAAGCAACAAGGCTTTGGTCATGAACAGAACCAAGATGGCCCTCATTCCGTAGTAGTTGAATCGCTCCCACATTTCGGTAGAAAAAAGAATATAAAGTCCTTTTGGGTGTGATGTGTTTTGGTTGGTTGACATATGTCTTTATTTGTTGATTTGCCTAAAATAAGCAATTTGTATCTTCGCCACGCTTTTCAGTAAACAATAAAAATCAACCATGAATATCTTGCTCCTTGGTTCTGGCGGAAGGGAACATGCCCTTGCTTGGAAAATCAAACAAAGTGCGCACTGCAGCCAACTTTTTATTGCCCCAGGAAACCCAGGTACGGCAGGCTTTGGTGAGAATGTGGCGATCGCGACCGGTGATTTTGAAGCCATTGCTGGGTTCTGTAAGCAGCAAGAAATTGGCATGGTGGTCGTTGGTCCTGAAGACCCTTTGGTCAATGGCATTTATGATTACCTCAAGGCAGATCCGGGCTTGCCGGGACTGATTGTTGTGGGTCCTTCGGCAGAAGCAGCAAAGCTCGAAGGAAGCAAGGCTTTTGCTAAAGCATTCATGGACCGCCAAGGCATACCCACGGCGGCTTACAGGGAATTTACAAAAGAAAATTATACAGAGGGCGTGGCTTATTTGAAGGCTCATTCACTGCCCATTGTGTTGAAAGCGGATGGGTTGGCCGCTGGTAAAGGGGTTGTCATCGCACAGACGCATGAAGAGGCATTGTCCAATTTTGAGGAAATGATTGTTTCAGCTCGCTTTGGTGCTGCCAGTGAGCGGGTGGTGGTGGAGCAATTCCTCGCTGGTGTTGAAATGAGTGTTTTTGCCCTGACCAATGGCAGTCAGTATGTCTTGTTACCGGAAGCAAAAGACTATAAACGGATTGGGGAGGGAGATACTGGCCCCAATACCGGTGGGATGGGAGCCGTCAGCCCGGTACCATTTGCCCAGGGTGTTTTTATGGACAAAGTGATTGAAAGGGTTGTCAGGCCTACAATAGCTGGCCTCGAGAAAGAGGGGCTGGTATACCATGGATTTGTATTTTTTGGCTTGATCAATGTTGGCGGAGAACCTTATGTGATTGAGTACAATTGCAGGATGGGAGATCCCGAAACCGAAGTGGTCATGCCAAGGTTAAAGTCCGACATCCTTGAACTTTTTAAGGCCATGGATGAAGGCAAGCTGGATGAAATTGAAGTGGAGATCGATCCAAGGGCTGCTTCCACAGTGGTTTTGGTGAGTGGTGGGTATCCCGGAGACTTTGAAAAAGGAAAGCCAATCAAGGGGCTTGATACAGTATTCCCATCAGAGACGATGGTGTTCTATGCTGGCATAAGCGGCACTGGTGGTGATTTGCGAACCAACGGCGGAAGGGTTGCAGCCATTACTTCCTATGGAAAGGATATCAACGATGCAGTAGAAAAATCCCTTGATGCAATCAAGTCCATTGGCTATGCACGAATGGATTTTCGGAAGGATATTGGCTTTGAATTTCGAAACTAATTTTTGTGTTCCTGGAATAACACCGAATTATATTTTCAGCAAAATTCATGATTGTTTATTGGGTTATTTATTTGAACTTTGTGAAGCGTTAAAAATACAGTTAAATGGGACTTTTTACATGGTTTACACAGGACATTGCTATTGATCTTGGTACAGCAAATACACTCATTATTCACAATGACGAGATCGTGGTGAATGAGCCTTCGATTGTTGCGCTGGACAGGAACAATCCCAAGCATTTGCTTGCAGTGGGTAAAAAAGCCTTGTTGATGCATGAAAAGACCCATGAAAGTATTCGTACGGTAAGACCCCTGAGGGATGGAGTGATCGCAGATTTTAACGCAGCTGAATTGATGATCCGTGAGATGATCAAATTAATTTATCCCAAGAAGCCCCTTTTTCCGCCAAGCTGGAAAATGATGATTTGTATCCCCTCCAGTATTACAGAAGTAGAGAAAAGAGCTGTTCGCGATAGTGCAGAACAGGCTGGTGCAAAGGAAGTATACCTGATACATGAACCCATGGCAGCGGCCCTGGGTATAGGGATTGATGTGACGGAACCCATCGGAAACATGATCATCGACATTGGCGGTGGAACCACAGGTATCACCGTTATCGCACTCGCAGGCATTGTTTGTGACCAATCCATCAGGATTGCAGGTGATGAGTTTACTGCGGACATCATGGAAGCGTTGAGGAGATACCATAGTTTGTTGATCGGTGAAAGAACAGCAGAACAAATCAAGATACAAATTGGTGCAGCCATGAAAGACCTTGACGCACCACCAGATGATATACCGGTGAATGGAAGGGATTTGGTTACCGGCATTCCCAAACAGATCATGGTGAGCTACCAGGAAATTGCAGAAGCCCTCGATAAATCAATTTTCAAGATTGAAGAGGCCATTCTCAAGGCCCTTGAAACAACTCCCCCTGAGTTGGCTTCAGACATCTATAAGCGCGGTCTTTACCTTACAGGTGGAGGAGCATTGTTGAGAGGGTTGGACAAGCGCCTGTCACAAAAAATCAAGCTCCCTGTTCATATTGCCGAAGATCCACTGAAAAGCGTTGTGCGGGGAACCGGGCTGGCTTTGAAGAATTACCATAACTTTCCTTTCATCATGCGGTAAGGATTGGAATAATAAACCCTTAGGAGTAACTCCTCCATGCGTAACGTCTTTTTATTTCTCAAACGCTATTCTGTCTTTATTGTTTTCCTTGTCCTCCAGGGTTTGGCCCTTTCAATGCTGTTCAGCTACAATCGGTTCCATCAAACCACTTACGGCATGTTTTCCAATGAAGTTGCAGGAAAATTGAACAAACGGGTGAACAAGGTGGAGTCTTTTTTTACGCTGAGAGATCAAAATCAGGCACTCCGCAAGCAAAATGCAGCCTTGCTTTCCTACCTGCCCTCAGGATCCTTCATTCCGGATACATCCTTTCTGTTTGTTGCTGACACGCTTGCCATTGATTCATTGAAGTCATATCGCCAGTACCAATACTTGGATGCCAAAATTATTTCTAATTCAGTATTCCTGCAGCAAAACATTATGGTTTTGCACAGGGGATCAGCACAGGGTATAGTACCAAACATGTCAGTTGTCGGAACGGATGGTTTGATAGGAACTGTTCTCGGTGTCAGTGAAAACATGTCTGTGGTCATGAGCCTGCTTCACCGCCAGTCTAAAGTAATTGCGGTATTGAAGAAAGGCAGTGGCTTGGGGGAGGTTAGCTGGGATGGAAAGGATCCTCGTTATCTGCTACTTTCCAAGATTCCCAAAACAATTGTTGTGAAAAAAGGGGACACGGTGGTCAGCAGTCCATATTCTGACAAGTTCCCTCCAGGACTTCCCATCGGCTATGTTGAGAAGATCGATCAGGACCAGGAAACCAATACCTATAAATTGACAATCAGGACAGCGGTTGATTTTTATACTGTTCAACATGCATTCATTGTAAAAAACCTGTTGCAGGAAGAAATTGATCAATTAAAAAGCACAGTAATCAAGGAATGAGTCTACTCTTCAAAAATATCGTCAGGTTCATATTCATCATGTTCTTCCAAATTTTTGTGCTGAACAAAATTCCTCCTTTGCACCAGTTTATCGTTCCTTATTTCTACTTTGTATTCATCCTCTGGCTGCCATTCAACATCAAAAGGATACCCTTGCTTTTCATCAGCTTTGCTGTGGGAATGGTAGCAGATATGTTTTTCAAGACACCCGGATTGCACGCTTCAGCTTGTTTACTCATTGCATATGTCCGGCCATTTCTGATCAATCTTTTGCTACCCAAAGAAGCTACCGATTGGGGGAATGAGGAGCCCACAAAGAATACCATGGGTGCTGTGCCTTACGTTACCTATCTTATCATCCTTACCCTCTTGCATCATTTCTATCTTATTCTCCTGGAATGGATGCAGTTTGGCAGTTTCCTTTATTTTGCCGGAAAGCTGATTGCCACTTCTCTGGTAAGCCTCTTGCTCATCATGATTGCAGATCTTTTTCTCAATAGAAAATCAAAACTCCGCTAAACTCACAAACCGCTAATTTTGCTGTTAATTCCGATTCAATTATGCCAGCATTCAACCAGTCAAGACAAAATGTTATCAAGCTAATTTTTCTGGTTGCTTTTATCATTCTTGCCATCCGTTTGCTATATCTCCAGCTGTCTTCAACCCAATATGATCTGCTGGCACTTGACAATGCAGTGAGTAAAAAAATTGTATACCCTGATCGTGGAATCATTTTTGATAGAAAAGGGCGATCGATTCTTGAAAATACCCAGACCTATGACCTGATGGTGATGCCAACCCAATTGAAGGGGCTGGATACAGTAGGAATCTGTAACATACTCAAGATTGATATGACAACCTTTCGGGAACGCATCATTGGGGCCATCATTAAAAATGGTCGCTATCGGCCATCTATTTTTGAATCATCGCTCTCTGTAGAGGCATTTGTTCAACTGCAGGAGAACATCTTTCGCTTTGAACCAGGATTCTTTCTACAGGAAAGACCAATAAGGTCTTATCCCTTCAATGCTGCAGCACATATTCTTGGATATGTGGGAGAGGTTGATTCCAGCATCCTCAGGAAGACGAATTACTACTATCAAATGGGGGATTATATGGGTCTCAGTGGTTTGGAGCGGTTTTATGAGCCCATCTTGATGGGCCAAAGGGGGGTGAGGTACCAGATCAAGGATAACAAGAACAGGATTGTAGGTTCTTATGAAAATGGATTGTACGACTCGGTTGCCATAGCTGGCAGAAATCTGAGAACATCCATTGATATAGATATACAGGTCCTTGCAGAACGGATGCTAAAAAACAAATTGGGTGCAATTGTAGCCATTGATCCAAGATCTGGCGGCATCATCGCAATGGCCAGTGGCCCAACTTATGACCCCAATCTTTTGACAGGAAACCAGCGCAGGAACAATTTCTCTTGGATGCTCAGGGATACGGCAAGGCCACTCTTCAACAGGGCCATCAAAGGGCAGTATCCACCAGGTTCAACTGTCAAGCCAGCAGGTGCATTGATTGCATTGGATGAGGGCGTCATTACTCCGGCATTTGGCCTTGGATGCAGTGGTGCATACTATGGCTGCAGGAGGGCCATTGGGTGTACCCACAAAACACCTGGTCATGCAGGAAATCTAAGGGTGGCGCTGTCCAATTCATGCAACAGTTATTTTTCTCACCTGTATAGATTGGCAGTTGATAATCCCCGTTTGGGTGGGACGGTGAACGGATACCTCAGGTGGAAGCAATACATGAATTCATTTGGCTTGGGTGTAAGGCTGGGTGTAGACTTGCCCAGCGAGGACAAGGGCCTGATTGCTGATACCAGTTTTTACAACAAATTATACAACCGATCCTGGGGTTCATGTACCAATGTTTTTCTCGGCATTGGTCAAGGGGAGATGCAGGCTACACCGCTGCAAATGGCCAACATGATGTGCATCATAGCCAACAAAGGATTTTATTATACACCTCATTTTGTGCAAGCCATTGATGGGCAACAGGAGTCAGACACGGTGTTGAACAGGTATAAGCAGAAGCACAAGGTTACCAATATTTCCAATGAAACCTTTGAAATTGTACAATTGGGAATGCAGGATGTTGTTGAACAGGGTACCGGAGGTGTTGCAAGAATTGAAGGCATTGCTGTTGCCGCAAAAACAGGTACTGCAGAAAACTATGGCATGATTTATGGTAAGCGGGAGAAGTTGAAAGATCATTCCTGGTTCGTATGTTTTGCCCCCAGAGAAAATCCTACCATTGCAGTTGCTGTGATTGTTGAAAATGCTGGATTTGGGGCAACCTGGGCCGGACCCATGGCTGCGCTTGTAATGGAAAAATACCTGCGTGATACCCTTTCCGCTGCCAGGTGGAAGGAAGTGGAAAGGATTGAAAATACAGAAATCATTCTTCCTATTGTCAAGACGAAACGCAAACGGTTGGATTCCCTTCGCAAAGAAAAAATGCGGAAGTTACAGTTAAAGGCAACCTCAAGTGGAAAGTATCCTGGAAAAAACAATCCGGGTAAAAAAACAGCTGCTGTTCATTACCATTTTTCAGCCATCAAACCAGACAATGAAGAACAATTCATTTGAGATATCAAAGGGCACAGATTGGGTTCTTGTCGGAATCTATCTGGTACTGGTTTTTACTGGTATCGCTAGCATATTTGCCACCACTTACAGGGATGAGAATATCATCACTGGTTTTCTTTCGTTCAAGACAGATTATAGTAGACAGTTGCTCTATTTTCTTATCTCTGTGGTATTGGCTGTTTTTATTTTACTGACAGACAGTAAATTTTTTACCGCTACATCCAATATTTTTTATGTATTTGGTTTGATCCTGTTAATCCTGGTTTTCCCATTTCATACGGATGTGAAAGGAACAAAATCAATTATACGGTTTTCAGGATTTCAATTACAACCTGCAGAACTCTGCAAAGTATTTGTGAACCTTGCTTTGGCAAAATACTTGTCATCCTTGGACCTTAATTTTAAGAAGCTGCGTTCTCAATTGATCGCCGCATCACTGGTGTTGGTTCCTGCAATCCTTACTATTTTTCAAAGCGAGACTGGATTGGCCTTGGTATATTTCTCTTTCTTCTTGGTTATGTACCGCGAGGGACTTCCTTCCGCCATATTGGTAATTGTTTTTTCTTTGGCGGTGCTCGTTGTCATGACACTTTTGATTGACCAGAATCTTTTGGCCATCATCCTTACGCTTGCTGCTATTGGGTTTATTTATGCTGCAAGAAGACAGCTCAAAAGGGATCGGTCTGTCTTGGTCTTGGTTATTGCTATTTGGATTGTTGCAGTAGGCATTCAACGTTTCGCAGTACCCTATTTTTTCAATAGTGTTTTGAAGCCGTATCAGGTTCAGCGTATTTATGCTACAGTGGGAAAGGATTTTCAGGTCGATACAGAGTCGATGAGTGAAGAGGATATTAAAAAAATGGAGGACAAGAAAAAGGCGGGGAATTATAATGTCAAGCAAAGCACGATTGCCATAGGTTCAGGTGGTTTTTGGGGAAAGGGTTTGATGAAGGGTACCCAAACGCGCTATGATTTTGTTCCTGAGCAAAGGACTGATTTCATTTTCTGTACCATTGGTGAAGGATTCGGATTTGCAGGAAGTATT
>JAIPBY010000060.1 GCA_021738605.1 Chitinophagaceae bacterium
CTTTTCCATTGTAAGCAATGTTCACATTCCTCATTTCAACTGCGTGCTTGAATGTCAAGTTGGAACTTGCATAGATTTTTTTCAGTGCAGTAGGTGATGGTAGAATTGTATCAGGTTCATGCAATTCTTCTTGATTGGGCTGGCTGTCTTTTGGACCGCTAAAGATTATTTTTCCCTCTTTGATGATGGCTACATGTGTTATGCAGGATGGAAGATCTTCAGTGGCTGCAAAGAGTAAAATTTTGGTTCCCGCTTGCACAATCTTGTTCAATCCTTCCTTTAATGTTGTTCTTCCTTCTTTGTCTAATCCCACAAATGGGTTGTCCAAAATCAACAAGGACGGTGATTGCGTCATGGCCTTGGCCAATTGCAGTCTTTTGTTCTCACCATTGGATAACTGAATCAGCGGCTTGTTGATTATTGGCATCAGGTTGAAAAAATTGATCCAATATTCATTTTGTTTTTGGTCTGTATTGTCAAACTGTTCAGCTACGGTTAAGCTGTCTTCTGCATCAGAAGAATTGAACCTCTGTTGATAGTAAAATTGCTGCACATTGCTTCTGTTGGTAAATTGGTGTTGTTGTTCAATCAGCAGTATTTTAGGTTGTTCTATCTGTTCATCAAGTCTAACAAATCGGATTATTCCGCGGTGAAAAATCTTACCTGCAATCGCCCTTGCCAAGGTGGATTTTCCTGAACCACTGGGTCCTGTAATAGCCCATTGTTCGTCATGGTCCATTGTAAGGGTGATGTTGTCAAGCAACAGGTTGCCGCCGAGCATGACCATTACTTCATTGATGATGATTTCCATTCCTATTTTGAATAAAAAATAAAATGTAATTGCTGTGTTGTTAATACTTTTAATAAGTATTGCTAACTTATGGTCCGTTTCCAATGAATTTAAGCATAAAATTACTTTCTAAACATACAATACTACCCATGTTAAAAAAATGTATCATTTCAATCTTGGTTTTTGGAACAGTCCAATCAAGCGTAGATGCCCAGCAGCAAAAAAAACCGAATATACTCATGATCGCTATTGATGATCTGAAGCCCATGCTTGGATGCTACGGAGAATCAAGAATCATCACACCCAATATTGATGCACTGGCCGCTCGCGGAACTGTGTTCCTTAAAAATTATTGTCAGCAGGCGGTATGTGCACCAACAAGGGCAAGTTTGATGACGGGGCTAAGGCCAGATGGCACAAAGGTTTGGGACCTTAAAACCCAGCTGCGAGACATGGTTCCCAATGTTGTTACCATGCCACAATATTTTGTTCAACAAGGATATGCCACCACTGGAATCGGTAAGGTATTTGATGTAAGGTCTGTTGACAAGCAATTGGATGCCCCATCATGGAGTATTCCCTATCAAAAGTTGAATGATGATGACTATGCAAAAGGATATGAGAAACCAGTTGGGGGGCATTACCAGGCAAAGTCTACGCTGGACCTGTTGGCTGGTTTTGAAAAAGAAGCAAAAGACAAAGGTTTGAATGAAGTGGAGACCAAAGACTTCATGGATAAACACCGTGTTGTGGTTGAAGCTGGTGATGTTCCGGATGATGCCTACAGCGATGGAGCAATTGCCCGGAAAGCAGGAAAAATATTGGCTTCACTGAAAAATCAGGACAAGCCTTTTTTTCTGGCAGTAGGGTTCAGTAAACCTCATTTGCCTTTTGTATCTCCCAAAAAATATTGGGACAAATACGACCGGAATTCCATTCAGCTGGCAGCCTTTCAACAGCTTACAGAAGGGGCTCCTCAGTATGCCTTTCAACCTTCAGCTGAACTGGTCAACAACTATGCACTTCCTGATGGATCGAGGTTCAAGGCTGATTATGCCTTGCAAACTGATGATGCCCAACGCATGTTGATACACGGATATTATGCAGCCGTGAGTTATACCGATGCACAGGTAGGGTACCTGCTTGCGCAATTGAAACAATTGGGCCTTGACAACAATACGATTGTTGTATTATGGGGTGACCATGGATGGCATTTGGGGGATCATGGTATATGGAACAAACATACCAATTTTGAACAGGCTACAAGAGCACCTTTGATCATTTCAGCACCAGGATTCAAGGGAGGTCAGCAGGCCCAAGGGCTATCGGAGTTTGTAGATGTTTTTCCTACTCTCTGTGAATTGTCTGGTTTACCAAAACCTTCAGGATTGGCCGGTACCAGCCTAGCTCCAGTGTTGAAAAACCCTCTGACAAAGGTCAAAGATATTGCGCAGTCTCAATATCCCCGCGGTGACCAGACCATGGGTTATGCACTTCGTTCAGATCGCTATCGCTGTGTTGTTTGGTACAAAGAGAATTTCAGGAATCAGCCCGTGCACCAGGGTAGCGAAGTCATTGCAGTTGAATTGTACGATTATGAAAAAGATCCGCTGGAGAAAATAAATCTTGCCACTGATCCAAGTTACGCTGAAGTGCTTAACCAGATGAAATCCAGGGTCAATGCATATCTGGCAAAAAAACCGTAGTGGTCATTCATGAATCTTCATTTGCATTCCTTAATTTAGTTTGCAATAACATAGTCTAATAATCATTTCAGATGAAAAAGGTAATCAACAGCCTTTCAGTGATTTTCTTATTCGTTGCTTTTTTATGCAGCCTGGCACATGCACAGTCCAGCAAAAAAGACATGGAACAGATGATTGATCAGCAGTTCAAACTGGCTGCCAATCAATATAAAATCCTGGAAAAAAATGTTCCTGATTCCATGATGCCCAAAACGGTGAACAAGAATACCGGAAAGGTTGAATCGAGCAATACCAAATGGTGGTGCAGTGGTTTTTTCCCTGGTAGTCTCCTTTACATTTATGAGCATACCAATGATCCGGATGTGTTGAAAATAGCACAAAAAAGACTGGCCATCCAGGAAAAGGAAAAGCACTATACAGGAAACCATGATCTTGGTTTCATGATGTATTGCAGTTTTGGTAATGCATACAGGTTGTTCAAGAAGCCAGGAGACAAGGCTACCATCGATACAGCGGCAGCTTCGCTGACTACGCGCTACAGGCCACAGATCAAATCCATCCAAAGCTGGAACAAGAACCAGAACTTCAATTGCCCGGTGATCATTGACAACATGATGAACCTTGAACTGTTGTTGTGGGTTTCGCAAAATGGGGGAGACCAGCGCTTCCGTGAAGTGGCCATCAACCATGCCAACAGTACTTTGGCCAACCATTACAGGCCTGATCACAGTGCTTTTCATGTACTGGACTATAACCTGGAAACAGGAAAATTTATGGGTAAGAATCACCAGGGATACAATGATGCTTCTGCATGGTCCCGTGGTCAGGCCTGGGGCTTTTATGGCTTTACCATGATGTACAGGTTTGTAAAAGACGAGAAATACCTTCAGCAGGCACGTGATATTGCACAATTCCTCTTGAATCACCCGAATATGCCCACAGACAAGATCCCATATTGGGATTTCAATGCACCCACTATTCCCAATGCATTGAGGGATGCATCAGCCGCTTCCATCATTGCTTCTGGCTTGCTCGAATTGTCCAGGTATACCAAAGGAAAGGAAAGCAGCAATTATGTTGATGCCGCCAAACAAATCATTGTTAAGCTTGCTTCTGACGAATACCTTGCCAAGCCGGGTGATAATGGCGGATTTCTGCTGAAACATGGGGTTGGATTCTTCAACGCCAATTCAGAAGTTGACCAGCCGTTGACATACGGAGATTATTACTTCCTGGAAGCCATGCACCGCTACAAAGAATGGGTATTGAAATGATGCCAGTTGACATGGTTGGGGAGCTCAATCCAGAAAATGTTTTGGCTGCCACACGGATGGGTATTTTTCCATGGTATGACATTCCGGGAAATCCCATGTGGTATTCCCCAGACCAGCGTTGTGTTTTCTTGGTCAATGAATTCAAACCCAGTAAGTCGCTGCAACAGGCTTACCGAAAGCACAAATGGGATATAACCATTGATGAGGCATTTAGGACTGTTATGGAAAATTGTGCCGGTAATGGCAGGGAGGATTCAACATGGATCCTGCCGGAAATGATAGAGGCCTATTGTGAAATTCATAAAATGGGCTACGCTCATTCTGTTGAGGTATGGAAAGGCGATAAGCTGGTTGGAGGTTTATATGGTATCGCACTGGGTTCCATTTTTTGCGGGGAAAGCATGTTCAGTCTTGAACCCAATACCTCCAAATTCGCACTCTGGCAATTGATTGAACATGTGAAAAAAATGAATTTCCATTGCATTGATGCGCAGGTTTCCAACCCACACTTGTTATCCATGGGAGCACGTATGATCAGCAAAGATCAATACTTGAATATACTCAAGGATTCGCTGAATGCTCCAGATCGATTCGAAAAAGATTTTGCAGTTTATTGAAAGGTACTCATCAGCTGATGTATGTAATCCCTATGCTGGTTGCTAACAGAAACTACAGGTAAACGGAAGTATTCGCCTGAAATATTTAGTTTGGCGAGATAAGCTTTCAGTCCACTGGGACTCCCTTCTGCGAACATGGATTGAATGATGGGTAACATCTTTTCGTGCATTGGACGAGCACCAGCAAAGTCACCAGCCAGACATTGCCTTACCATATCCGAGCAGGCCCTTGGATAGGCATTCGCCACTACAGAGATAACACCAATCGCTCCGCAGGCAACCAGCGGAAGGGTAATGCCATCATCACCGCTGATCACCTCAAACCCATCTGGCTTGCCAGCAATGATCTGCATGATCTGTTCCATATTGCCTGAGGCTTCCTTGGTGGCAATGATATTTTTACACTCTCTGGCTATGCGAAGGGTGGTGCCAACACTCACATTCATGCCCGTTCTGCCGGGAACATTGTACATGATGACGGGAAGAGGAGATGCGTCGTTTACTGCTTTATAGTGTTGAAACAATCCTTCCTGATTGGGTTTATTGTAATAGGGACTTACAGAGAGCACAGCACTATATCCGTTAAGATCAAATGATTGCAGGGCCTTAACTACTTCTCTAGTATCATTTCCACCTATGCCTGCTACAAGCCGGATTCGACCTTTATTGAATTCATTCACTTTGGAAAAAACTTGTTGTTTTTCCTCTTTGTTCAGGGTTGCGCTTTCACCTGTTGTACCCAGTACCACCAGATATTCTACCTTACCATTGACCAGGTGTTCCACCAATTGCTCGATTCCTGATTGGTCAATGTCTCCGTTTTCTAAAAATGGGGTCACAATGGCGACACCTGTGCCCGAAAATGGGTGCTTGGTCATCGTAAATAATTATGAAACTTGATTGGTATTTTCTTCCCACCTGCCCATGTTGGAGAATTTTTCAATTCGCTGGTCAATGCGGGTTTCTGGATCTATTTCTTTCAGTTCAGCTAAGGCTTTTACAACTTGTTCTTTCATCATGGCAGCCGCCTCATCATGGTTCCAATGCGCACCACCCAAGGGTTCTGGGATGACGCCGTCCACCAAGCCAAATCCTAGCATATGCTCAGAAGTCAGTTTCAGTTCTTCGGCAGCTTTTTCCTTGTGGTCCCAGCTTCTCCAAAGGATTGAGCTGCAGCTTTCAGGAGAAATCACTGTATACCAGGTGTTTTCCATCATGTACACTTTGTCTCCAACACCGATGCCCATTGCCCCGCCACTGGCACCTTCACCAATGATGACGCAGATAACGGGGACCTTGAGGCGAAGCATTTCAAAAATATTTTTTGCAATGGCTTCTCCCTGTCCTCTTTCCTCAGCTTCAATTCCTGGGAATGCTCCCGGGGTATCAACCAGTGTAATGACGGGTTTGTTGAATTTCTCTGCAAGCTTCATCAACCTGAGTGCTTTACGATAGCCTTCGGGGTTGGCCATCCCAAAATTACGCAGTTGTCGCGTTTTGGTATTGTTCCCTTTTTGCTGGCCAAGGATCATGACGGTGTTCCCATCAATTTTTCCAAATCCACCCACAATGGCTTTATCATCTTTGAAATTCCTGTCGCCATGCAATTCCACAAAGTCTGTGCAAATCCTTTCAATATAGGAAAGGGTATAGGGTCTGTCAGGATGTCTGCTTAGCTGAACTTTCTGCCAGCTGGTGAGGTTGGCAGTGATTTCTTTCTTTTTGTCCAGAATTTTTTCCCCCAGTTGACGAACGGAGTCTGAAAGGTCAATCTTGTTCTTTTCTGCAGTCAGTTTGAGTTGATCAATCTGATCATAAAGGTCCTTGATTGGCTTTTCAAAATCCAAAAACTGTCTTGAGTTGTTATCTCCCATGGATTCAATTTAGATTTCTGTGGGGGATAAAGGTAATAAAATTTCTCTCAACCCGTTTTGCATGTTCAAATCCAGGCGTTTAATAATTAAACATCTTTTGTAAAACGCTGCATTGGCAGAAGTTTTTTGTTTATTAAAAAAATCTTAATATTGGTAACTTTTAAAAAGAAATCAAAACCATTGCTTATGCCCATCTTATCAAGTCTTAGGACTGGGAGGAAATTTCGTCTTCCTCATTTTCTTTTATTTTTAATGTTGCTCCCATTTCTTTCTTTTGGACAGCAAAAAACCATCACCGGCACCGTTAAGGATGACGCTGGTGAATTGCTTTCCAACATTTCAGTGGTCATAAAAAAGAGTTCCACAGGGACAACCACTGACGCAAAGGGAAATTTCAAAATCAGTGCTGCAGTTGGAGATGAGATTGTCTTCACTTCAGCTGGTCATGAAGAGTTTTCCCTTAAAGTTGATGCAAGAAACGAATACATCATCGCCCTCAAGCCCAAAACATCAGCACTCAACGATGTTGTAGTGGTGGGATATGGCCGTCAGAAAAAAGTAAACCTTGTTGGTGCTGTTTCACAGGTCAATGTAGATGAAAAAATTGTGAGCCGTGCTTTGCCCAACGTTTCCTCTGCTTTGACCGGTCTTGTGCCTGGTTTACAAGCAGTACAATCCTCCGGTATGGCGGGAAACAACGAAGCCAGCCTTATCATAAGGGGTCTTGGAACGGTGAATAATGCAAGTCCTTTGATTGTTGTGGATGGTATGCCTGATGTTGACATCAACAGGATCAACCTCAATGATGTTGAGTCCATTTCAGTGTTGAAAGATGCCACATCCGCTTCAGTGTATGGATCAAGGGCTGCGAATGGAGTTATCCTTATCACTACCCGTAGTGGTAAGGGTGCCAAGAAAACTTCTCTGAACTTCACCAGCAATAATTCAGTCGTGGCGCCTACAAGGGGCCAGGATTTCATGGACGATTATTCAAGGGCATTGACTGTGCAACAGCAAAGAACTGCAGTTGGAACCCTGCAAAGCAATCAGTTGTTCAAGTTGGGTACTGTTGATGAGTGGTTGGCCAAATCCATGATTGATCCTGTGAAATTTCCCAATACCGATGTTTGGGATATCATCCTCAGGCCAGGTATGTACAACAATTACAATCTCTCTGCGACAGGTGGAAGTGAGACCAACAATTTCTTTGTTTCTGCAGGTGTAAAGGATGAAAAAGGACTTCAAATCAACAATGACTATAAGCAATACAACGCGAGGTTCAATTTTGATTCCAAAATCAAGAACAACATGAATGTTGGTTTCCGCTTCAACGGAAACTGGTCTACGTTCAGGTATGGTTTGTCTGAAGGATTCAATGATCCGGATGCATCCAATACTGCAGGAAACGATATGCAGTATGCGATATCTGGATTGTTGCCTTATGACCCCAAAACCGGATATTTTGGAGGTGTGATGGCATATGGGGAAGATCCTCAGGCATACAACCCCTATACTTTATATATCAACAGTCCTTCACGGAACAACAGGCAAGAAGCCAATACACAAATGTATTATGATTGGACGCCCATCAAAGGGTTGACGGCAAGGATTGATTATGCCCTGAACTATTACAACCAGTTTTCCTGGTCTGCCGCTACGCCCAATCAGGCATACAATTTCCAGACTGAATCTTTTGGAAGCAGGGTTTATGTTGGACAGAATGCTGGAATTTCAAACAGCACCAGCACAGGCTTCAAAACTTTGCTCAATGGCCGTTTGAATTACAATACCAAAATTGGCAAGGAGCACGACATTGCTGCGGTGGTTGTATACAATGAAGAATATTGGTACAATCGTTCTCAAGGTAGTTCAAGGAATGACAGGCTGCATCCGAGTTTGACAGAGGTAAATGCAGCCTTGACGGATATTCAATCTACCAGCGGTTCTTCAAACGAAGAAGGCCTTCGTTCTTACATTGGAAGGTTCAATTACACTGGGTTCAATAAATACCTTTTTGAAGCCAACTTCAGGGTGGATGGTTCTTCCAAGTTCTTGCCTGGCAGCCGTTTCGGATTTTTCCCATCCGCTGCTGTGGGTTGGAAATTTACAGAAGAGAAATTTATCCAAAAATTCACTGATAAGTTTCTTACCAGTGGTAAGTTCAGGGCTTCTTATGGAAGCCTTGGTAACAACAGTGGCGTAGGTAGGTATGAACAACAGGAGACCCTTACCAATCTGAACTACGTTATCGGAACCAGTGTTCAACGTGGTTTTGCCAACAACAAAATGATCAACAGGTTTCTTTCTTGGGAAACCACAACAGTGCTCAACCTTGGTCTTGATCTTGCTTTTATGCGCAATCGCCTGACCGCGGCAGTAGACTACTATGATCGTTTGACAACAGGGATGAACAGGCCTTCTGAATTTTCAACCTTCCTCAGCTCTGCATATAGCCCAGCCCCAAGGACCAATATTGGTAACCTCAGGAACAGGGGTGTAGAAATTGATCTGGCATGGAAAGACAGGATCGGAAAATTGCAATATGGCTTTAACCTGAATGGGGCATTTAACAATACCAATCTGGAGAAATGGAATCAGTTGTTGTTGAGAGGAAATGTATTCATCGGAATGCCTTATCAGTTTATTTACTCTTATGAGGATATGGGCATTGCACAATCTTGGGCTGACATTCATAAAGCAACACCACAGGGTGCTTCTCCTGGTGACCTGCTCATGAAGGATCTGAATGGTGATGGCAGAATTACGGCTGATGACAGGAAAGCCTACTCAAATCTTCAGCAAGAGAGACCTACTACCACATTTTCTTTCAATACCTATGTTGCTTACAAAGGTTTTGATCTCACCGTTTTCCTCCAAGGGGCGGCTGGACGTAAAGATTATTGGTTGAACATTTATAATAACACCAATTTTGGCAATTCACGGTATGCCGCATCATGGGAGCATTGGAACAATCCATGGTCTTGGGACAACAGGGATGGACTATGGCCAAGATTGGGTGGAAGTGGAAACAACAGAAACTCAACCAGTTTTTGGTTGGATGATATGAGTTACCTGCGCGTTAAAAACCTTCAACTGGGTTATACCGTTCCTACAAAAGTTCTTTCAAGATTGGGTGTAACCAACCTGAGGATTGTAGGTTCTGCTGAAAACATTGGAACCCTTACTGCTTTCCGAGGATTGGATCCTGAAAAGCAAGGTGACGATAACAATGTTTATCCAATCAACAAGTCCTACTCTTTGGCCATTAACCTTAGTTTCTAAATTTTGTGATGATGAAAAAAATATTCAATACTTCAAGAATTGCATTGATACTCCTGGTTTCAGGCATCCTTGTTCTTCCAACATCTTGTAAAAAAGATTTGCTTGATCAAACCCCAACAGGTGAACTGGCTGCTGTAAACTTTTGGAAAACAGATGCAGATGCAACAATCGCGCTTATGGCAGCCTATGCCTCTGCGAGAGCAGTGTTTGACCGTGATTATTATTTCGAAGGTCATGGTGAATTCACCAGGGTTCGCGGAACGAGCGCTACAAGTGGAAGCATTTTGCGAGGGGATGCTTATCAAGGTGGAAGCTATGATCCTTCTGGTTATGGAGCTGGATTCGACAAATATTTCAGTTATTTGTATGGTACAGTTAACAGGACCAATTATGTCATTGAAAACATCAATAACCGCATGATTCCTGGTGCTACTGGAGCCAGGCTTGCAACATTGGAAAGTATCATTGCTGAAGCACGTTTGCTCCGTGGAATGACTTATTTCCGTTTGATTTCCATGTGGGGTGATGTACCTTACATTGGTAGGATCATATACGATAACAGCGAAGTCAAAGACATCAAAAGATTGCCGATTACACAGGTAAAAGATTCGATTCTTGCTGACTTTGATTACGCAGTAGCCAAATTGCCAGCCAAAGGGTCTGCCCTTGGCCGTGCTGGAAAGCCTGCTGCACTGGCGTTTCGTGGAAAATTGAACCTCTATTGGGCAAGCTGGAAGAAGAATGGCTGGCCTGAGTTGGAAGGGTTTACACAGAATCCTGCGGAAGCACAAACTGCATTTGCAGCTGCTGCAGCGGACTTCAAATCTGTGATCAATGATTATGGTCTCACATTATACAAGAATGGCGATCCTGGGCAAATTGATGCCTTGGGTAAGGCCGATATCCTTCCCAATTATTTCGAGTTGTTCACGCCCAAGGCCAATGGAGCAGCTGAAATGATCATGGTTTTCACACATTCCGGTACACCAACCAATCCTTCACAGGGCGAAGAGTTGATGCGCGATTTCTCTGGCCGCACCATTGAAGGTTCACAATGCTGGGTTTCACCGCGATATGAAATAGCAGACAGATACCAGTTGACAACAACAGGTGATTTTGCCCCCAAGTTGGTTCAGCTGAACCCAACCACCAATCCAGCTGCAAGAACTACTTTGAATTCTGCTGTCAATCCCAATTCTTATGCCAACAGGGATTACAGGATGAAATCCACCATCATGTGGGACAATGAATTGTGTATAGGCTTGACCTCATTGAAGTCTACCGGATTCTCTCCATTCATATACCAATCATGGGCTGCCAATGTTACCATTGGTGGTGTGAAATACATTACCTACAATACCGATGGATCTAACTCTGGTTATATATTCAGGAAATTTGTAAGAAACTATGAAGGCCTTGGAAGAAGTGAAGGTGATTATGCCTACCCGGTGATGCGTCTTGCAGATGTATTTCTGATGTATGCAGAAGCATCTAACGAAGTGAGTGGCCCATTGGCAGATGCTGTTGCTCTTGTCAACCAGGTTCGTCGCCGCGGAAATCTTCCTGCCCTGGCTCCTGCAAAATATTCCAGCAAGCAAAATTTCTTCAATGCCATTGAGCAGGAAAGGATCATCGAGCTGGTGGCTGAAGGTCAGCGTGGATTTGACCTCAGGCGCTGGAGGGCCATTGAAAGAGTATGGGGCCCTCCCGGAGGTATTGGTGTATGGAGACAGGATACCTGGGGTGCAAACCAACAGAGGTACTACCTGAATACAGTTGATCTCACGTACAAGCAAAACTACATCTTCAGGATTCCTCCTGGTGAGCGCGATCGCAATCCAAACCTCACACAAAACATTCCCTGGAGATAACTTGTAGCCCTAATACCTAATTATCAATTTTCAAAAAGAAGCAATGGCCAAATATTTTAAAATAACCCTTTCCATCCTGATGATCTCTGCCATCATCATATCATGTAAAAAGGATAGTGTTGTCGATGAAGACGGACTCTTGATTACCTTCAGGCAAGAATGTTTTGTGAGCAATTTCGAGTTGTTGGGTGCTGATTTTGTCAGTGTTCGATCCAAGACTGCTGTAATCGATACTGTTGCACAAACCATAGATGTTGAAGTACTGTTCGGGACAGACCTGAAGAATGTATATCCTCAGTTTTCTCTGGCAACTGACTGCAAGTTGGATCCAAAGGTTACAGGAAGAACAGATCTTTCTAACCTGGCCAGCCCCAAGGTCTATACCGTGGTATCAGGCAACAGGAAGATCCGCAAGGACTATAAGCTCAACATCAAGTTTCAATAAAATCTCCATTTAAATCAATTGCGATGCGAAATAAAAACATTCAATTTTCCTTTTTGGTTATCATGATGCTGGCTTCAATGGTGGCATGTAAGAAAGAGGAATATAAAATACCTGTTCCGGTCTTTCAACTGACCAATGATTGTATTAAAAGAACAATAGGACCCAGCATAGTAAGCTTGCCTTTGGAGTTTGCTTATGCCATGGCCATTCCCAAATCCAGTGGTAAGTTGGTTTCTGCTCAAGTGGAAGCCTCCATTGCCGGTGCTTCTGGTACTTACCTTGAAAACAGGTCATTCTATACCAATTCAAGTGGAGTGGATGTACCTGTTTTGGTTGGCTCACCTTCTTTGACTGTTGACAAGAC
>JAIPBY010000061.1 GCA_021738605.1 Chitinophagaceae bacterium
ATGGGTCTGGATACGCATGATATGGAGAACCTGGGTGAACAGTATGTTGGGTACAATGAAGAAATAATAAAAAGCACTCAGTTTGGTTTGAAATCATTGCGACTGGCGAAGCCGCTGGAAGAGGGATTTGTTGTTACCGTTGAACCCGGCTTGTATTTTAATCCAGCACTTATCGATGAGTGGGAAGCAAAAAATCAATTGAAGTCCTTTATCAATTATGACAAACTAAAAGCTTACAGGAACCTGACTGGAATAAGGGTTGAGGAAGATTTTGTCATTACGCACAATGGCAGCAGATTGTTGGGAAACCCATTGGTCAAAACTGCAGATGCAATAGAGGAACTTCGAATAAAATAAAGACCTTCTTTATGCCAGTTGTTAGATTCAATCAAATTTTTTCCAAGCACAAGGGCATCAAACATAATTTTAATAAAAGTCCCCAATGAAATTTCCTACTGTGTTTATTGTTGTAGCAGCAAGCTTTTTTTTAATATCTGCATATAATAAAAAGAGTACAGATCGAAATGCTCCGCAACAAAACAGTAAACCCAATATTATTTTTATTCTCACCGATGATCAACGTTGGGATGCTCTTGGATTTGCAGGCAATTCCATCATAAAAACACCGAACATTGACAAGCTTGCCCGTACCGGTATTTATTTTAAGAATGCATTTGCAACCACACCCATTTGTGCTGCAAGCCGTGCGTCATTGTTAACAGGTTTGTACGAGCGCACCCATGATTATACGTTTGGAAAGCTCCCATTGAGCAACGAATACATGCTGGAAAGTTATCCTTATCTGCTCCGAAAAGCAGGATACCAGACAGGGTTCGTAGGTAAATTTGGTGTAAAAGTCAACAAAGGAATTGAAAAGGCCATGTTCAGCGTCAGTAAACAAACAGCATGGCCATATGTAAAAGAGATTGATGGCAAAAAAATACACCTGGCCGATATCAATGGTAATCACGCCATTGATTTTATACAATCAAATAAAGATCAACCCTTTTGTCTTTCACTTTCATTTTGGTCGCCACACGCTGACGATGATTCAAAGCAACAATATTTCTGGCCTTCCTACTGTGACAGCTTGTATACGGATGCCCGTATTCCCTTGCCACCTACTGCAGACCCTGCTTTTTTTAATGCGTTACCAACGTTTTTGCAAACAACCATGAACCGTGACAGATGGTATTGGAGGTTTGATTCGTCTGACAAATACCAGCGGATGGTAAAAGGATATTACAGGATGATCAGTGGTGTTGACAGTGTTATAGGACGTATAAGGGCCACACTGGAAGAACAGGGCCTGGCAGATAATAGCGTCATCATTTTTATGGGTGATAATGGATATTTTTTAGGAGACCGGGGCTATGCTGACAAGTGGCTGATGTATGAACAATCCATTCGTATCCCAATGATTATTTACGATCCGCGGCAACCGAAATCTAATCGCGGAAAAATATATGACGAAATGGTACTCAATGTAGATGTTACGCCCACCATACTCAAACTGGCTGGCTTGGATATTCCTGCACGCTACCAAGGTGAAAGCCTGACATCCTTTTATCAGGGAAAACCAAAGAACTGGCGAAACGCTATTTTCTGTGAACACCGTTTGGAAGGCAATCCACTTTTATTGAAGACCGAATGTTACAGGGATGATACATGGAAGTTTATCCGGTATGAAGATCACCCTACATATTATGAATTGTACAATGTAAAAAAAGACATCAATGAGACCCATAACCTTGCATTTGATAAAAAATACAAGGACAGGGTAGGGTTTTATGCTCAACAATGTGATTCAGCAGCTGGTAAGTTATTGTCGCAAAGGGTCAGCCCCCTTCATTAAATAACTTTAGTGTTATTGATCTTCGAGTTGTACAGTGAATTGGTAGGTTCCAGACCCCAGTGCAAATATCGACTCCTTTTTTTCAGTTCCCTTGAATCGAACATCGCCAGCACCCGTTACTGGTATCCCTCTTTCTTTTATATTTTTCAAGGAAGCGGGGATGAATACTTCGGCGGTTGCATTCACCGGTATGGTGATGTTCAGCGTCAATGTTTTGCCTGATTTTTTCCAGAAAGTGCTTACTTTCCCCAGTACAGCATTGTATGAAGCTTTTGCCCACTGAAGGTCATGTATTTGCGGATGGATGATGATTTTATTGTAGCCTACAGCATCATTTGCAGGACGAATGCCAGCCAGGTATTTGTAAAACCATTCGCTGATGGAACCAAACATAGGATGATTGTGTGAATAGATGTTTTCTTCCAGTGGCCAGTGTTCCCATAATGTAGTGGCTCCGTTCGCCAACATATATCCCCACCCTGGAAATGTTTTTTGTGTTGCCATTTTGTAGGCCTTGCTCCCATTCCCTGTGCTGCTCAATACGTCCATGATGAATTTTGTACCAAAAATTCCTGCAGTGATGTGGTCATCATTTTTGGTGATATTCTCCAGCAAGACCTTGAGTGTCGCATCAAATGAACCTTCTGGAATTAAATTAAAAAATAGGCCATATGCCTGTGCCGCTGCTGTACGATTGTCAATATTTCCGCTGGCAGCATCAACATAATTGGCAATAAAGGCCGCTTTAATCGTTTCTTTAAGTGCATCATATTTTTTGTGGTCATCCTGTTTGTGCAACAGTTTAGCAAACTTCGTTAGTAGAAGGGTGTTGTAATAGTAAAAAGCAGTAGCACTTGGTCCCTCTAATTTTTTATCAATGCTTTCATGATCCCCTATTGTTCTATTGATGATACCCCCTTTTGCATTGCGTTCCATGAAGTCAACCCAATTTTTTACAACAGGATACTGTTCACGGACCATATCAATATTTCCATAATACTGATAAAGCTGATCAACCAGCATTGGATGTGCAGATCCCCATTCAATTGGCCCAGACTTTCCTCCCAATCCATCACTGGCAATGCCTACAAAAGGCGCTGTCTCTGTCAGGCCTCCATCCGGCTGGGCTTCATCCGCAAAATCAATAACCGTTTTTTCATAAAAACCAGACATGTCGTAGTTGTGCATAAAGGCCTCACTGGTTGCCACGATGTCGCCGCCATAGCCAAAACGTTCCCTGTGTGGGCAATCTGACTGCACACTAAAAATATTGCTCTTGAAAGTGTTCAACGAAATATTTTGTATTTGATTGATCAGTGAATCTGAGCAGCTGAAGTCTCCGGCATCCGGAACATCTGAAAACATCACCAAACCTTTGATGTCTTCTGGCCGCAGTGTGCCAGGAAACCCAGAAACCTCAACATAGCGAAATCCATGAAAGGTAAATTTTGGCTGGAATACATCTTTCATTTTCCCGCCAAGGATAAACTGATCCCTGGCATATGCCGTATCAGGAGCTCCGGGTCCTCCCACTCCTTTTCGTTTTATTTGACCTGCTGTGCTTGTCATTACATTCAGTGCCCCATCGCGGTATAAAAGTTCACCGTATCTAAGGTTGATGAGTGTGCCTTCAGCACCCTTTGCTTCTAATCTGATGATGCCGCTAAAATTCCTTCCAAAATCAACAATAAATTTTTCACCCACTATTTTTTTTATGGAAATGGGCAAAATGGTATCTCCCACCACGATCGGAGGAAGTTGTTCTGAACATAATTTTCCATTTGGTGCTACTGCATTTTTCACAGGACGCCAGTTGCCTGTATTCAATCCTGCCTTGCTCCAACCCGGAACTTCTTTTCGGGCATCATATTTTTCGCCGAGGTAAATATTGTTCTGTAGAATAGGCCCAGCAGTAACTTTCCAAGCATCATCAGATACGATGTGGTCTTTTGTGCCGTCTGAATATTCAATGTTTAACTGCATGATAAATTTTGGTTCACCAACAGTCAAAGATTCCCGAATATTTCTCCGTCCCCAGAATTTCATTGGCAAAGGATTATACCACCCGTTCCCCAAGATCATTCCTACACAATTGTTTCCTGTTGTCATGTAGGAGCTAACATCATAAGTGCTGTATAGAATTCTTTTGGAATAATTCGTCCATCCAGGTTCCAATACCTTATTACCGACTTTTTTACCGTTCAAGAAAGCCTCGTAATATCCTAAACCACTGACATACATTACGGCTTTTTTTATTTTACGGGGAGCCGTGAAATCCCTTCTGAAAAGAGGAGCTGCTTTGTCTTCATAAAGGTTTTTGTTTTCCTCAGATGAGGCCTTAATTTCTTCAATCCATTTTCCTTTCCAATCTGATGCATTGAGCAATCCCATTTCCCAAAATGCTGGACTGCTCCATGTTGATGGATTTTTTCGATTGTCCCATATTCTTATCCGCCAGTAATATCTTTTTTCAGATGAAAGGCCCTTGCCGTTGTAACTGATATTGTTCGATGCAATATTGTCTATGATTCCACTATTCCAAACATCTGCCTTACCTGCATTCAGCAGTGCAAGGCTGCTGGCAACCTGAATCTGATAGGCTGTTTGGTATTGTCCACGTTCCCCAGCATTGGATTTTAAAATCCATCCCAGTCTTGGTTGACTAACATCAATTCCCAAAGGGTTGTGTTGATTTTCACAATGCAAAGACTGTATATTGATTCCGTGTTTATTCTGCTCTTTCCATTTGATGGGTCTTGCATCTGTTGATGATGCGGTGGTAATCATCAAGATAAAAAACAGGAAGGCAAATGCTTTACCAGTGATTGTCGAAAGAGGCATTTTGTTTTTTTGCATGGTTTGATGTCTGTTTAAGCGCAATGCTGAAAACGAATCATGAAACTCCTTTTTTGTATACGGAGTAAAACATGGTGAAAGAGGTATACAGTACAATGGCGATAACAATCCACCGCAGTGCATCCAAAGGCAAAGATTTTACAATAAAGGCAGCGATCAATACGGCAACAATTCCTGCCAACGCCATGCTCAGTGCAGCCTTCCGATGATAGGCACCTGCTTTTATAAATTTAAATGAGGCTGGAGGCATCAAAAATGCACATGAGCCCATCATGATGGGAAAGGCTACCAAAGGGGATAAACCCAACATAAATACCATTGCCATACATGGTGCATACAGACCCACACCAACCGTCATTATTGCACCAAGAATACAATTGATAACAGCTGCTACAAATAGTTTCCATCCATGAAGTCCAATTTCATTGCCCTGTCCTTGTATCCAACTCATTTTATTGGCAAACATAAAGCCTGCCGTAATCAATAAAGCGATGCCCATGATGAGCCTTATTTTGTTTTCGGGAAGTTTTGACACAAACCCTGCACCAATAATTGCCCCAATGGTGGCGGTAGCAAACATTACTACCATCGTAATGGGATCAACTTCAATAATTTGAATAAAAACAATCGCCTGTATCAATACTGGAATGGTGTTGGCAACGTTCATCGTGCCAGGAATCAGCCTGTCTGGTGTTTGCTTGGTAAATTTAAGCAAGGCAGTTTGCGGAGCAAAAGCGCCAATTCCCAGAACATCAAAGAAATTGACTACAAATCCAATGAGTCCTGTTTTTATCCAACTGGCATCGCCGAGCTGATTTTTGTGCAAACGAATATCCTTTGCAAAAAAATAGATAAACCAGATAGAAAAAACAATGAGGGTAATCCAGATGATTGTTATCATTTATTTTTATTTATGTTCTGCTAACAGCCTATTTCATTTCAATTTCAGCCAGCAATACCGTTCTTGGATCAAATTTAATTGAACTTGGATTTTTATTGTACTTGATGGGTATGACTGCTTCCTTGGTGTTTACAGTAAACTTCATTATTTCTGTACTATTGGTTTTAGCATCAAAAATTTCTATTTCAATTGGAAAATCAAAAACAAATCCACTGTAATGTGTTTGTTTGATGTTCAATAGAATTTGTTGTGCATTGGCGTCATATTCCCAATGTGCAGAAATTTTCAGGTTCTCGGGTTTGTATAACCATTGATTGAAAAACGTGGTCAGGTTTTGACCTGATATCTTTTCCATTTCTTCTTTAAAATTTGAAGTCGTGGCATTGGCGTTAAAGTATTTTGCATAATAGGCCTGAATGCCTTTTCTGAAATTGTCATGGCCGATTTTTTCTCTCAACATGTGCAATACCCATGCACCTTTTTGATAAGTGATTCCAGTTGTAACCGGATCCGTTTCTGCAGAGCGTGGAGCGACTATACTGTAAGTAGAATCCTTTTTTGAAAAATTGTATACTGATTTACGGGAATTTTTTATGGCTGCAACAAACTCTTCGTGGCCATAGGCGTGCTCCTGAAACAGCATGCTGAAAAAAGTAGCAAATCCTTCGCTTAACCATGCATCATCCCACGTGCTTTCAGTAACTGCATTCCCAAACCATTGGTGGGCAATTTCATGGATCACTACATTTCTCAGTCTTTTCTCATATTTACCTGTAACCATGTTTTCTCCATAAAATATGGCAGACGATGTTTCCATTCCTCCGCCGACACTTGGGGATTGAATGTTGGCCAATTTTTCATAAGCATAGGGCCCGACGTAATCAGTATAAAATTGAAGTACCTGTTTGGTGGGTTCTGCAAAATCAATAAATCCTTTTTCTCTGTCCCTGGGATATACCCATGTTTGAATATCCTTGCCATCAAATTTTCCAACATGCTGAACGGCAAATTCAGCAACACCCAACACGAACAACCAGCTGGATACAGGAACAGACTGTTTCCAGTGGGTTAATTTGTTTTCCTTGTCGATTGTTGACTCTTCCAGCAGGAGACCGTTGGATACCACTTTGTATTTGGATGGTGCCGTTACCTTAAACTCGCTTGTAGCCTTATCGTATGGGTGATCAATGGCGGGCAACCAGTGGCGTGCATTGTTTGGCCAGTTTTCATTGAAAAAACTGCGGTCCCCATATTTGGTGGGTCCAATTTTCAATCCTCCTGCAGGCACGCCGTGGTATTGAATGATAAATGTAATGGTGGAATCTTTAGCTACCCGACCAGATAACTGAATAATCAGTGCATCATTTTTGTGGCTAAAAATAGCCTTGGTATTGTTGTAGCTCACAGACTCAACGACCATGCCTTTCTGCAAATATTTTCCATTTGTATTGATCAAATCAAGCCTGATTTGTTTAACATCATTTGTTTTGAACAACACAGCAATACTGGCCTTGCCCAATATTTCATCAGTATTGTCCGACAATTTCAATTCAAACAGATAGTGTAAAACATCAATCGAATAATTTCGGGGATAATTATCTGCACGGCAAAAAATGGCAAGAACAGATAAAATCGTTGTTAGCGCAACATATTTGTATTTCATTATTGTATGGTTATTTTTTTCATATAATGTCCCTTGGGATCCACTTGTGGAGCTCCATTGCTGGATACGACAATTCCTTCCTTGCCAACCATTGTTCTGGTGGTTTTGTCTGCCGGGCCAATATCAAGGGGCAATGGCATGAAGAAGTTGTTCAGTGTAATCTGATACTTTTGGTACCCAACTTCTTTCACTGAAATATCGAGTACTTCATTGGTGTATACATAGAAATTGAAAAAAGGCTTTAAGTCTTGCTTTGATGCCGTGCTGAACAATTCTTCTACATCTTTTGTGGTAACAAAATTATCGTAGGTATACCTGGGATCTGTTGCAAGTTTTTTCAGGGTTGGTAAAAATATTTCATCACCCAGTACATACCTTAAGCTGTGCATGAAAAATGAACCTTTTGCATAAATATCCCTGCCAGCATACGCTTCTTCTTCTGATAGCTCTTCACCACCCACCATCGGTTTTTTGTTTCTGGTATTTCTTTTGTGTCGACTGATGATTTCATCATAGGCTTCCTGACCACCCAATTCATAGTGGACCAATGCTTCAGAATAGGTTGTAATGCCTTCTTGAATCCACATATGCGCCCAGTCTTTGTTGGTTACTTTGTTTGCAAACCACTCGTGTCCATATTCATGGTATAGATTGGCAGAATAGTCATGTACCCCTATTTTTGAGTAAACGAACTTGTTCTGAAATGTTATCATTGTTTGGTGCTCCATGCCAGAATTGGGCACTGCAGCGATACCAATCTTTTCTTTGGCCCATGGATATTCCCCAAAATATTTCTCGAGTATTTTGGTATCTCTTGCTTTGAGTTCAATTATTTTAGGTGCGAAACTGCTGTCTTCTTCCAATACATAGAATTGTATAGGAACAACAGTTCCATCGACGGTGGTATAGTCTTTGCTCACGACAGCATACTTTCCAATGTTAAACACTGTACAGTAATTGCTGATGGTATAATTGGTTTTCCAATGGTAGGTTTTCTTGTTTTTCTTTTTTTGCACTTCCTTTAACAGACCAGGACCCGCAACCACTAAGTTTTCTGGCACAGTGATGAACATGTCAACCCCTTCATTGGGTTCGTCGCTGGGATGATCCTTGCAAGGAAAATATACCCGCCCCCCTTCTTTTTGACAATTGATGGCTACCCAATCGTTTCCACTCCTGTCTTTGGTGAAGGTAAAGCCGCCTGTCCATGGGGGCTTTACCGCAATTGGAGGTTCTCCGCCATATTCCACTTTTACTATTTGCTTTCCCATTGGAAATGCTGCTTTAGCAGTTATGTAAATTTTATCATTCTTTTGTTCAAAATTCACCTGCTTGCCATTTACGCTTACTTTGTTCACCGTTAGCAAATGAACCAAGTCGAGTAAAATTGTATCGGTAGATTTTGACAAAAGCATTTCAACTTCCACATTTCCCTGAATGGATTTTTTCTCAATATTAACATCCAGCGCGATCGTATAATGCCTGATATCCATGATGGCTTGCAGTTGGTTTAATTTTCCACCCGAAGACAGGTAGCTGATATCCCTGTTTTGTGCTTTTGGCATCATTGATAAAAAAATAAAACTTCCAAGCAATATTAGCGTTAGTCCACGTTTGTTCATAAATAAGTATTTCATGATTAAGGTATTTAATTTTTTAAAATCTTCTATGTTATTGGTATTGTTTCATTTTCAGCACCTTTGGTAAACTGCTGGCTTCACCACTTGAAATGTTCGTTGTAGCATCAGCAGCAAGCAATCCGGAATACCTTCGTTTTATTATTGCCTGCTCTTCTGCATTCAATTCTTCTATGCCAATGGGTTTATCCTGTGGGCGTAACCCTTTCTGGTTAAGGCGGTTAAACAGGCTCCAATTCCGGGTGTACTTATTGGGCTGAGGGTCATCAGGTTCCACTGCCTTCAGATCATATCTTGTAAAATCTATCAGTTTTTCAGGGCTATTGGCTTTCCAATCCCTTAACAGTGCCATCCTGAAATCTTTGTTCATGAACCACTTGATTTCCATTTCAGCTTCTGATCCGCAAATGCCAGATCCGCGCTGAACAAACTGATAGTTGATGCTGTCATTGTTTTTGTATTGTTCTCTCCAAAGCATTCCAAATTCCCCTTGGGTGATGCATTTTGCTTGAGGCCACCTCCGCCGTATTTCCTTCAGCCATATTTCAAGGCCATCGAGTCCATTGCGGCCATTATAGCCATATACCTTATACGCTTCAACAAGGCTCATTTCCCAAATGGAGGTTACCCATGCAAATTTATTGAGTGCAAAACCTGTGTCGAAATGTGCGGCAGTGGTTGCCAGCATTTCACTGGTTCCAATTTCGGTGCCCTGTCGGAGGATGGTTTCAATTGGCCCCACACCCTGGCGGCTGCCGCACCTGATTCCGTTGATAAATCGGGGAACAGGATACCTGGCATTCAGGAAATCAACGGTCCAGCCATCAAGATTCACACAGTCAATCATGTCTTTTTCCCCCTGTGCTGGTTTACAGAAATGTTCACGCGATGGATAATAAGGATAGGAAATCGATCCCTCGCCATCCCCATTGTCTACAGCATACTGGCTCCAAATATTGCCCTGGCATACATGAATTCCTTCTTTTTCTGCCAGGTACTGCTGGTTTTCAGCAGCAAGAAAACCAGCAATCACACTCTTGGGTCTGTATCCCCCACCCACCATTGCTGAAACCATCTGCAACCCTTCATGTAAGTCACGGTTAACCTGCTCTCGGGTATTGTACATGTTGGCAAAATAGCCACCGGGTAAAAATGTAATCTCATCGCCATACTTTTTATGGTATGAGACAACCAGTTTTCTCAAGTCCACGTAATTCGGCCGCTGATCCTTTAAGGCAAGCCAGCTGAATGACCAGGTAATCCTTGCGCCCGGCCAACTGTTTTCTATGGTTTCCCGAAACTTACGCGCCCCTTCCGGAGAATGGATTCCCGATTCATCGGTTCCATGAAATTGATCACGGGAAGTTTCGATCTGGTTGACGCGAACCACCGTGCTGAATGTCAAAAATCGGTTTCCCAGTAATGTAAGTCTTTCCTGAGCAGAAATATTCAAGTGCAGCAAGGCAAACTGCATCAAAAGCAAAACAGAAATGGGTGTCTTGAATCTTTTCATTTTTATCATTTCCATATTTTATTGTTTGTCCATAGAACTTTATTAACCCTACCGCTTTGAGCCTGTCACCGGATCAATCGAAAGTGGTTTTGGCAATGCTTTTCTTGGCAGTTTTTCATCCCTCATGGCCGCATTGTATATGAATGCTGCCGTAATGGTGGCTGATTGTTTGAGGTCGTCCGGCATCAAATGGTCGTAGCTGTCCATGTTGCTGTGTTGGGTAATGATACGATCCTGAACAAACTGAAATCCAGGTAATCCGATTACATCAAAAGAGATATGGTCAGTGCTTCCTGTATTTTGAATGGTAACTGTTTTGGCCCTAAGGTCATGGAAGGGGGTAAACCAATCTTCAAAAATAGAACGGGCGGCCTCATTTCCTTGCAGGTGAATGCCAAGAATCTTTCCTGTACCGTAATCCAAATTGAAATACGCTGAGAATTTATCATGTGCCGGCAATAACTGCATGGTTGCAGGATCTCCAAAGGTTTTCTTTATATAGCCTCTCGATCCCAACAAACCCTGTTCTTCTCCGCTCCACAAGGCGATGCGTATGGTTCTTCTGTTCTGTATTCCTATGGCTTTTAAAATGCGCACGGCCTCCATCATGACGCAAACACCTGCAGCATTATCAGTAGCGCCAGTAGCTGCAGGCCAGGAGTCAAGGTGAGCACCGAGCATCACTATTTCATCTTTTAAATTTTTATCAGTGCCAGGAATTTCAGCAATTACATTGTATCCCTTTGTATCAGTTGATTGGAAATTTGTTTTTACATCCACATCCATTTTAACAGGAGTACCGTTTTTCAACAAACGAATAATCATGTTATGGTCTTCAAGACCAACCGCTATGTCCAGAAAATTTTCCGGATCTGATATTTTGTATGGACCTGCCTGTAATACAAATACAGTGCCACTGTGATTTTCTGCGGCGGAACTTAAAATGGCAATGGCTCCTTCCTTTACGGCCATTTTTTTTAGTGCAGCAAGTACACCCCTTGGAACACCATTTTGTGCATTGTTTCTTTCTCGTCTTCTGCGCATGGCAGCGGTATCTTCAGCTTCCGTTACTTCACCCAGTATGTGCAGGTCCTCATCTGTTCGACGTACAGCCGCCGGCTTATAACTCTGTTCATACACGATCAAGTTGTCCAGGATTAAAACCTTCCCCTTTATTTTGTTGCGGTATGCTTCCAGTTCTACTGAATCTTTTGCAGAGATCAAAAGCACCTCTCCAGCTTTTGGTCCATTGGTTCCTGCCGACCATGTTTTGGGATAAGCAATAAGTGACCTGAACCAGGGCGCTGTCATGGCTACATACGATTTTTCTAATTCCCACCCTTTCCCAAATTCACCCCATGGGTCCAATTTGGCATTTACCAATCCCCATTGGGTAAATTGGTTTATGGCGTAATTGGCAGCTCGCATAAATCCTGGCGAATTGGTTACCCTTGGTCCGCTCACTTCAGTGATTTGAAATGCGATGTCCATCACTTTGGAATTCTTTAACCCTTCATTTCTGATTTTCTTCATCATCTCCTGGTTGATATTTTCAACCTGTCCAAGTGCCTGTGGGGAGGGAACATATCCCTTTTCCATGATATCCATAAAGCCCAACAGTGCACCCCAATGATAAAATGCATCACTCCA
>JAIPBY010000062.1 GCA_021738605.1 Chitinophagaceae bacterium
CGGTAAGTTGTGCCCCACCTCCCGGTGGAATATACCTCCATTGTTCATTGACATTGTTGCTGACAGTCGGATCAACAAAATATCCTGCAGCGTTGATCGCAGCATTCCTGACAAGGAACAGGGTATATTTTTGTTTGATATTGGAAATCTGGAATTTAAGATCCAGGTTCAGGAGGTTGGTCATGATAGAATAGTCTGGGTTCAAATAGGCCTTCCCATAAACACTGCTGAACACGTTTGCCTGTTGCACCTTGTTGGTGCCATAAAAAATTCCATTGCTGAGTATTTTTCTGTCTGTCACATCTGCTGTAGCATTGAACCTTGCTTCTTCACCCACGGAGTTGAAGGTGGAAGAAAACTTGGAAGGCCATACGCTTGTCCTCCACATATGGGCATTGATAAAATCATACAAGACATTGATGGGAAGTGCATCGACTGATGGATAGAACTCAAGCAATACATCTTTGATGTATTTTGTCAGCACATCATTTTCAGGAACAAAAATGGAATATCCATCTGATTGCGCATCATTGTCCTGCAACTTCAGAAAATTCTCATTGTTGAGGGAGAATGCCAGATTCGAGTTATACACTTTTGTGAATACATCCTCTGCCTTGCCAGTAACAATCCTGTATTTCTGGGTAACGGTGGGGTTGATCACATATTGAACCATGAACTTATCCAGGAGTTTTTTGAACTCACTGTATTTAGGATTGTCGCCAATGTATTGATCGATGTTGGGGAGCGAAGTAATCACACGATCAACCACATGGATCACACCATTTTCTGCGGCGATGTCTTTTTCCACTACCTTGGCATCAGCTACATTGAATCCTGCATAGGTAGCCTTTGGATAAAAGTATTGATAATCAGCTGCTGAGAGTGATTTCCCAGTCATGTAGCCTGCATCAAAAATGGGCAAGTGCTTGTTGTTGTTATCGGCATCAACATAATACAGCAAACTGTTGTTGTTCCTGTTGGACGCTATGGCTTTGATCGCCTTTCCCTGCAGGTCATTGGTGGCATATACCCCCGTATAGTTTGCCGTCCTTCTTTTGAAGGCAGCATTTTCAATCCACCCAGTATTGCTTTGGTAGTCGGCAACCCGCTCTTGTTTAAAGGCATTGTAGACCAGGCAATACGTTACGATCTGACGTGCCGCAGTTGAATCCAGCGCGGAAACACCTGCAATACCTTTTTCAGTGTAGAACACCTTAAAGGCAGAATCATGTGGAGCAAACAATGTCCAGTATCCGGCAGCAGAAAGTGTGGCCTTGTAACCAGCCTTATCAATCAATGCCAGCATTTGGCTAAACTTTCCCTTTGCCTCAAGTTGCTGATAGATGGGTTTTTCCAAGGTATCTGGGCGTTGGTAGAATGCGTTGAAGTCTTTCTTGCAAGCAGTGAAACTGATCACAGCTGCAATCAATACAATCATTGATCTCAATGTTTTGCACATATCCTTTGATATCATTTGGTGAATGCTTTGGATGAAAGTTGAATGAAACGTGTAAGACTGCTTATGCCAGCAAATACAGGGAGATTGTACCTTTTCAGGTGATTGGTATTGGGCATAAATTTTCCCAATAAAAGGGGTATGTTTTTTCTCACGGCAGTTTTTATTTAACATCGAATGGTGTTTTACACTCCCCATCTGGCAAAATGGGGGTATAACACCAGATTCTTTAACAAATCTGGTGTTAAATTTAGCTTAAAGCGCCGTCACTTGGAAAAACACTGGCAATTATTTACGCAATCGTTGCCGGAAACAATTGAGGGGGAATTTGAGTCTGCTGTGTTGACTATGTTTATCTTGCATAAACAACCAATGCAGATGAAAAAAACTTTCGCCCTTTTCACATTAGCACTGATCTCAATGGTGGTTGCGGCCCAGGAGCTACCCAGCAAAAAAGACATCAAAAAGACACTCCGGCTGACCAACCAATATTTCATGGACAAATGGCCAGATGCAGGAAAATCAATTTTCACCAACATTGAACGACCCAGCAATATCTGGACCAGGTCTGTCTATTATGAAGGATTGGTAGCCCTGTATGCCGCCGACAAAAAAAAGGCCTACAAAGAGTACATGCTGCAATGGGGTGAGAAACACAAATGGAATCTTCGGGCTGGCACCAATACCAGGAATGCAGACAACCAATGTTGCGGACAAGTCTATATCGACCTTTATTTGATGGATGGAAAAAAGCATCCCGAGCGCATCACCGCCATCAAGGCCAGCATAGACAACATGAAGCAGTCATCTAAAATAGATGACTGGAATTGGATTGATGCCCTACAGATGGCGATGCCAGTTTTTGTAAAACTCGGCAACCTCTATCAGGACACAAGCTATTTTAACAGGATGTACGAGATGTATGCCTTCACTAAAAACAAACATGGAGGCAATGGGCTGTACAACAGCAAAGAGCATTTGTGGTGGCGTGACAAGGACTTTGTTCCACCCTACAAAGAACCCAATAGAGAAGATTGTTATTGGAGCAGGGGCAATGGCTGGGTAGTTGCTGCCCTGGCCAGAACACTGGATGAGTTGCCTAAGACTGACCCTCATTATGCCGAATATCTCGAGGATTTCAAAAACATGTGTGCCGCATTGCTTCCGCTGCAAAGGCCCGATGGTTACTGGAATGTGAGCCTCAACGACCCCAACCATTTTGGGGGGAAAGAAGTCTCAGGCACTTCTCTTTTCATTTATGGGTTTGCCTGGGGAATCAACAAGGGCATATTGGATAAAGCAGCCTACTCCCCTTCCATCATCAAATCCTGGAATGCCATGACTGCTGAGGTTGTGCATCCCAATGGCAAACTGGGATATGTGCAGGGAACCGGAAAAGAACCCAAGGACGGACAACCCGTAGGGTATGATAAAACTCCAGATTTCGAAGACTATGGTCTTGGATGCTTTCTGTTGGCAGGCACACAAATCCTTGAGCTGAAATGATGAACGAGTTCAAGGCTTTTCTGTTTGACCTCAACGGTACAATGATCGATGACATGGATTACCATGTCCGCAGCTGGCACAGGATCCTGAACAGCCTTGGGGCTGGAATCACCAAAGAACAGACACAAGCAGAATGTTACGGTAAAAATCATGAGCTTATTGAACGTATTTTCCCGGGGAGATTTAGCGGAGAGGAAAAGGACAGGATGAGTGTTGAGAAGGAAAAACAATACCAGGAGGAATACAGGCCTTCATTGGCATTGATACCCGGATTGATGGAGTTTCTTATTGAAGCAAAAAAGAACAATATCAAGATGGCCATCGGTTCTGCAGCCATCATGTTCAATATTGATTTCGTATTGGACGGATTGGATATTCGCCACTATTTTGATGTGATTGTAAGCGCTGATGATGTTTCAAGGAGCAAGCCTGACCCTGAAACCTATCTCAAATGCGCATCACTACTGGGTATCGATCCGCAGGACTGCCTGGTTTTTGAAGATGTTCCTAAAGGAGTGGAATCTGCATACAATGCTGGCATGAAAGCCATGGTGCTGACTACCATGCATGTGCAACATGAATTTCAGCAGTTTGACAATATACTGGGATTTCATGATGACTACACTAGAGTGGCTTTGAAACAATAGCCTATACCCAACAATTTGCTTTCTATAGAATATCCCGGAATTTAAAACCAGGAAAGATCTTTAAATGCCTTGATCATGAACAAAGCCGACTCAGCAAAAGATTTCCCTTTGTTCATCTTGTCTGGAGCAGCCCTTTCGTAGGCCAACAATTCATTTTGGGTGGTGAGAATCCCGAATATGATGGGTGTGATGCGTGTTACTTGCATTGCAGACAGATGACTGATTCCATTGGTCACATACTGGCATACATACTCGTAATGATCTGTATCTCCTTTGATGATGGCCCCAATCACAATGATGGCTTTATACTTGTACATAGCCAATAGCCTGCTTGTGTAGACAACTGTTTCAACAGCACCAGGACATTCAAAAACTGTAAATGGAACATTTTGTTCCTTGAGGTAATCTGTGCAACCTGCCTCGAGCAGGTCTGTAATTTCACTGTTGAACTGGGCTTTTACAATAGCAATCATCTATAAAAATTTTAAGCGATGTTTTCCTAAGCTGATTTTATCATCCAGGTACTGCTGGTTGTATGGATTGGCTTCAACAGGCAATTGCTTGACAACAAACTGGAATCCTGCATCTTGCAAAGCGTTTATTTTCGATGGGTTATTGCTGATCAATTCAAAATCACCAATCCCCAGATGCCGCAGCATCCAAATCGCGTCTGTAAAATTCCTGTTGTCCTTGGGGAAGCCCAGCATTTCATTGGCTTCATAAGTATTGTGTCCTTTTTCTTGCAAGGCATATGCGGCCACTTTGTTGCCAATGCCAATGCCCCGCCCTTCATGCCCCCTCAAATAGATGACATAACCATGGCCCTGGGCTGCAATTTCAGCAAGGGATGACATCAGTTGCTGCTGGCAATCACAACGCAAGCTGCCGAAAACATCACCCGTCAGGCATTCACTGTGAATCCTTACAAGTGGAACTTTCGGATTGTTTTTCAATGAAACCAACAGGTGTTCTGAACCGGTCAAGGTGTTTTTCAATACCTCCATCTCAAAATTGGCAAACTTTGTTGGTAAGGTTGATGTTGACACAGAGACGAGATGGTTCTCCGTTTGAATCCTGTAATCGATGATTTGCTGGATGCTGATGATTTTCAACTGCTTCTCCCTCGCCATCCCCATAAGCTCATTCCTGCGCATCATGTCCCCAGCTGCATCCATCACTTCACAAATGATGGCAGCTGGTTCATGACCAGTCAGCCTGCACAAATCAACAGCAGCCTCTGTATGACCGCTTCTCACCAAAACGCCACCGTCTTTGGCCACCACAGGAAACAAATGCCCTGGCTTGATAAAGTCTTCTGGTTTGCTTTGGGGATTGGCAATGTGAAATGCAGTAATGGCGCGCTCTTTGGCAGAAATTCCTGTCGAAATACCAAAAGCTGCTGCTGCATCAATTGAGTCATAAAATGCAGTATGGAAAGCATCTTTTTTGTTTGAACTCACTGGTGACAAATTCAATCGCTCAGCAGTTTGGGCATCAATGGCGATACACACCAGGCCCTTGCCTTCTGAAGCACAAAAATTTAATTTAGACTGGTTGGCAGTTCCGGCAGGAAAAATAATATCCGCTTCATTTTCTCTTGATTCATCATCCACCACCAGGATTGGATTCCCATTCCTGAATTCAAACAAGGCTTCTTCAATCGCGTCAAACATATCAATTATCCCTTTTAAGTAAAAGCTGCTCAGTGTATTTTGCCAGAATATCGAATTCTACATTCACCAAATCATTCTCCTTCAAAAGAGACATGTTGGTTTTTTCAATGGTGATGGGGATGATGCACAGTTCAATCTGTTGGTCAACAACCTGATTGATGGTCAGGCTCACACCATTGATGGCGACCGATCCTTTGTAAACAACGTATTTGGTAAATGGTTCGGGAACAGTAATCGTAAAAAACCATGCCTGATCTCCGGGTATGATTTTGGTTACAACAGCAGTGGTATCAACATGACCCAGCACATAATGCCCTCCCAGATAACCTGTCGGCTGCATGGGCAACTCAATATTCACTTTGGCGCCCTGGGTATAGTATCGTATGACTGTTTTGTCTATGCTCTCTGGAGAAACATAAAACCACAAAACCTCCCCTTCCACCTTAAAGACAGACAAACAGGCCCCGTCGATGGCAACACTGTCGCCCAGTTGGACCTTTGGCGCAATCAAGGGGGAGGCAACCTGCAAAATCCATCCATTCTCTTCCCTGTTGATTGCTTGAATAAAAGCGCTGGCCACGATTCCGGTAAACATATGGTCTTTTGTAGGTAAATTTGAGGGGCAAAGATAATCCTAAATGACAGCAGAACAGTATTTGCAGAGGGCATTTTTATTGGCCAGACAGGCAAACCCCAAAGCCATCAGACCCAATCCGTTTGTGGGAGCCGTTGTTGTATCTGAAAATGGTGAAATGGTGGGAGAAGGTTTTCACCAACAAGCAGGGGAGGCACATGCGGAGGTTATCGCCATTCATCAGGCAATTGATCATGGGGCAAAACTGGATACCTGCACACTGTATGTTACCCTTGAACCCTGTTCCCATACCGGCAAAACACCTCCTTGCACCGATCTGATCATCCAGCACAGGATTCCAAGGGTCGTTATAGGGTCCATGGACCCCAACCCGCTTGTCTCTGGGGCACGGATTTTACAAGAAAACGGCGTTATTGTAGAGATAATGGTGATGCCTGACGTGGTAGCCCTGAACGACACCTTCAACATCAACCAAATCCAGAAAAGACCCAAGTATGTGCTAAAATCAGCCATTACCTTAAATGGGAAAATAGCAGATAGCGCAGGCAACAGCCAATGGATTTCCAATGAAGAAAGCCGTGAGCATGTTCACAAATACCTGAGAACTGCAGCAGATGCAATCTTGACAACGGCAAAAACGGTCTTGAGAGACAATGCAACCATGAACATCAGGATCAAGGATCAACCGGAACAAGAATTAAGCCTGATTGTTTTTGACAGAAATCTTGATCTTTTGAAAAAAGAAAACCATCAACATTCAATCTTTTATACAAGAAATAAATCCTTCATTTACCTGGTTACAGACAAGACCGGAATTACAACAGAACTGCCCCATGTTGAAATCATCACAATCCCTGTGCAACATGGATTGTTTGACCTGGAAATGCTTCACAAGGAATTGCTCAAAAGAAATATTTGCCAGGTATTGATTGAAGCAGGCGGCACAATGAATGGTGCCATGATGCATGCAAAAGCGGTAGATGAGATCTATACCTTTGTATGTCCGCGCATACTCATGGAAAATGCTGCCATCAATCAATTTAACAACAGCCAAATCCAACCCATGGATGATGCCATCAGGCTTCAGTTACTGAAATCAATGACCATAGGAGAAGACATCTTGTTAAGGCACAAGGTCATTTACTAGGTCTTCATTGTAAAATACCCCCCTGTTCTTTTCCTGCTTCAGTGCATCCGCAATGAGCATGATAGCCACTTCCAGCAAAACCCCTGACGTGTGGTCATAGGGATTGAACCCAACTACAGGCGCATTTGATTTGAGGTCTTGAAGTGTAGACAGAGCCGTTTTCAACCCTCTTGTATTTTTGATGATTCCTGCATGTTCACTCAACAGGTGTTGTACCTGATTCCTGTCAATACCATAACACTCCTTTTTAAAACTTACTGGAACTGATTGTTGGGCACCAGGAAGATCCAAAAGTTTTTCTGTTGCAAATTTTGCAAAAGCAATGGCTTCCAACAAAGAATTGGAAGCAAGGCGATTGGCGCCATGCAATCCGGTTGAGGCAACCTCTCCTATCGCATACAACCCTGGAACACGTGTTTCACCAAAAGCATCTACCTTGATTCCTCCGCAGGAATAATGCTGTACAGGAACTACCGGGATGATTTCTTTTGTGATGTCGATATTGAGCAAGGTTTTGCACTGCGCTTTGATGGCCGGGAAATGCTGTTCCATCATTGCTGGTGATAGATGGGTGGTATCCAAGAATACACATGCATCTCCATGTTTTCTCATCTCGGCATGGATAGCCCTCGAAACAATATCCCTTGGTGCAAGGTCCAGCCGTTCATCATATTGATCCATGAACGCCTCACCTTGTTGATTCCGCAACACAGCGCCAGCACCCCTGAGTGCTTCAGAAACCAGGAAAGAAATATTTCCATCATGAAACAATCCTGTCGGATGAAACTGAATATAGGAGAGGTTTTCAATGCTAGCCCCCAATTTTTCTGCGATGAATATACCATCGCCAGTGGCAACATGTTGGTTGGTTGTTTTGCTGTACAACATTCCTGTTCCACCGGTTGCCAATACCAGTTTTGAAGTGGTTATTTCAAAAAAACAATTTTCTGATTCATTAAACAAATGCAGGTGAAACTGCCCATTGCTATCCTTGATGGCATCAACCAATAAAATATTTTCAAGGACTTTCGCATTTGTTGAATCGGATAGATGCTGCATCAGTGCAGACTGAATGGCGTGGCCCGTTTGGTCTTCAGCATGCCAAATTCTGGCCTCACTGTGTCCACCCTCTTTGGCCAAATCATAATCATTGGCGGCATTTTTATCAAAACAAGTACCCCACCTGATCAGGTCATTTAACAAAGCAGGCCCAGCTTCAACCACCTTCCTAACAATGCCTATGTCATTAAGGTATACACCGGCAACCATGGTATCCTCGATATGCTTTTCAAAATCATCACCAATGGCATGCACGGCGGCAATTCCCCCTTGCGCCCAATCTGTATTGGTGGTTGACAATGTTGATTTTGCAATAAGGCAAACGGAAATTTCTCGTTGCTTAAATGCTTCCGTCTCAGACAGATACAAATAGGTTGACAACCCTGCAATACCAGATCCTACAATGACGATATCATGATGGGAATGGATCATCTCAAATGGATAGCATGTTGTTCAATGCCCGCAATGCTCCTGCCTGTGTTTTTTCATTGACATTGATTTCAGGCAGTTCGTAATACAAAGTATTGTACAATTTTTCTAAGGTATTCATTTTCATGTAAGGACATTCAGAACAAGCACAGGAATTGGACTCCAATGCTGGCGCAGGAATAATCAACTTGTCAGGAACGGCTTTTCGCATCTGATAGAGTATCCCAGCTTCTGTTGCCACAATAAATTTTTTCAAGGGAGAAACCTGCACATGTTCCAACAAGGCTTTGGTAGAACCAACGAAACTAGCCCTTTCAAGCAAAGCAGGAAGGCACTCCGGGTGAGCAATCAATGATGCATCGGGATGCTTCTCCATCAATACTTGCAGCTTATCCAATGAGATATTCTCATGCACAATGCAGGCGCCATCCCAGAGGATCAGGTCCCTGCCTGTAACCTGCTGTACATACATGCCCAAGTTTTTGTCAGGTGCAAAAATGATGCGTTTGTCTTTGGGTACTGCATTGACCACTTCAATGGCATTAGAAGAAGTGCAGATATAATCACTCAAAGCCTTGATCTCAGAACTGCAGTTGATATAACTTACTACGATGGCGTCGGGATATTGGGCTTTGAATACCATAAATTCTGCTTCTGGCGCAGAGTCTGCCAATGAGCAGCCTGCGTTCAGATCAGGCAACAGGACTTTGGCCCTGGGATTGAGTATTTTGGCTGTTTCTGCCATGAAATGAACACCACAAAAAACAATGATGTCAGCCGATTGTTTTTTGGAGGCCTGCGCAAGCGCTAAACTATCCCCCACAAAATCTGCGATGGACTGTATGTCTTCGCTTACATAATAATGCGCAAGAATGACAGCATTTTTCTCATTTTTCATTTTGAGAATCTCGGCTTTCAGATCAATCCCACCCGGAACAGACCTGCTCAAATATCCCACACGTGCTATCTCGTTTTCAAACAACATCTTACTTTATTTTTAATGATATATCAACAGATTCAACATGGTGTGTTAAATCTCCCATAGAAATAAAATCGATACCGGTTTGGGCATATTCCATCATGTTGGATGCATTGATGCCACCGGAAACTTCGATTATTTTTTTTGTATCGTTGAGGGCTATCAACTGATGAATCTGATCTGGTTTGACATTGTCAATCAGTATCCTGTCAACTTCTTTACAGTCCTTGGCAATGATGAATTCCTCTGGATTTTTGACCTCAACAATCAATGGCACCTGGCTATTGTTCGCTTCCCTATACTTCAAACACAACTGAATGGCATTTCTGATGCCTCCGGCTGCCTGAGCATGATTGTCTTTGATGAGCATCTGGTCATACAAACCAAACCGATGGTTGACTCCCCCGCCAATACGGACCGCCCATTTTTCGCAAATCCTGAAATTAGGGGTTGTTTTACGGGTATCCAGCAGCTGTACCCCATAAGGAGCCACAAGATCAACCAACCGGCGGGTTTTGGTAGCAATAGCACTCATGCGCTGCATGCAGTTGAGCAAGAGACGCTCAAGTTGTAAAATAGAATGTATTGAGCCTGTTATCTCACCGACACAGTCAATTGATGTAAGACTATCACCATCTTTAACCGAGAAAGCTACCTGTAGGGATGGATCAACCCTGGCACAAATCTTTTCAGACAATTCAATTCCTGCTATGGTACAGTCTTCCTTGATATAACATAAAGCAGTACCCTGTTGCCCTGTTGCAATGGTGGATAAACTCGTGAGGTCTCCTGCTCCCAGGTCTTCTGCAAGGGCTGCATCGATGAACCGGTCTATTGTAAGACCAAACCAGTCTGCCTTTAGTTCATTCATACACCAACAGTTTCACAAAGATATATAATCGTAGCATAGAAGAAAAATTAAGCGCCATACATCTACAACCCTTGAATCCAGCTAAAGTTTGCATCAATGATTTCCTTCTTGTGATTTTCAATTTATTCTTTAAAAGCCGTTGCAACAGGAGAAAGCTTTTTCTTGCGGTGCCAAACCAGGTTCCAAGCTGTTTTGATGGGCAATCCTTTGATCGGAATAATCTGCAGCTGCTTGCGCTCCAATTCATTTTTCAGGCCAATGACTGGCATGATAGAATAGCCAATGCCTGCAATAACCGCTTGTTTTACAGCCTCATTGGAAGTAAGCTGAATTTTCTTTTTTACCGAAATTCGATTTTTCTCAATGAACTTCTCCATGGCCATTCGGGTAGCAGATCCTTCTTCGCGATAAATCAGGGGCAGCTTTTCAAGGGTTTGCTTATTGATTGCGTCAGCGTGGTTAGATTGATTGCCTGCCCCTATCAGGTAAAGTGAATTGGGCATCAGTTCAATTTTTTGTAGCGCAACATGCTTGGGGAGAACAGAAACCAAAGAAAAGTCTGACTGATTTTGCTCCAGCAAATCAAGCACCATTGATTTATTGGATACATCCAGGCTCAGGTCAACATTTTGATTCTTCTTTAAAAAATCAGCAAGGAAATAAGGCAGTACATATTTGCCAGTAGAAACACATGACATTCTTAATGTTCCGGTAAGGGATCCACTGTACTTTGTCAATCGGTTGTCAATGAGACTTATTTCATTCATGATGTTTTGTGCTGACTCTGCTATTTCCCTTCCAAATTCTGTTATGTACACTCTCTTGTTGATTATTTCAATAAGAGGGATACTAAATTGTGTCTGAAAATTTTTCAGCTGGATTGACACAGCCGGTTGCGTAAGATGCATGGCCTCAGCAGTCTTTGTAATGCTTTTTGTTTGAACAATTTTTAGAAAAATGCCGAAGCCTGTGTTCATCATTTATATTTCAATACTGAAGACTACTGGCAACTCGGAAACAAGATCAAGTGGAATCCTTCGATAAAATCCAAAGAGAATCAGTTGACGCTTTTGCAGGCTTTGCATGACAACAAGATTGACATCATTGCCACGGATCATGCTCCCCATGATTGGAAAGAAAAGCTGGGTAATTACGAAGAGGTTAAACCTGGGGGACCCATGATACAACATGCTTTACTGGTCCTTCTCGAAATCTACCACAAGAACCTGATTCCCCTGAATAAAGGGTGCCATTAGATCAAAACCATCGGGCATGCGTTTAAAATTCAGCAAATCAAGATAAAAAAGTAAATGATAAACAACAATAGTTTCGCAATACTTGCTTCAAATTTAACCAACCCAACCCTGCTTTTTTTTCTGCTCGGTATTCTAGCTGCAATGATGAAAAGCAATTTGGAAATTCCCGCTCCTTCAATAAAATTCATATCGCTTTACCTTCTCTTTTCCATTGGTTTTAAGGGAGGGCAGGAACTGGAGCATAGTCATTTCACTTCAGAAATTGGGTACTCCCTGATTTTTGGCGTAATCATTGCTGCAATCATACCCATCTACACATTTTTTCTCGCAAAAAATAAGGTAGGAATAAGCAATGCAGGT
>JAIPBY010000063.1 GCA_021738605.1 Chitinophagaceae bacterium
TGCCTTTTATCAGCAGCATGAAGCCCGCAGAAATCCCCTACGATGGGCCTGTTTTGCGCATTGCCATCATGGGCTTGGGTGGATATGCAACCCGTGTGGCAGAGGCCATGCTGGCTTGCAAGAAAGCAAAGCTGGTTGGACTGATCAGTGGAACGCCCTCCAAAATCAAGACCTGGTCTGAGAAATACACTATTGAAGCGAAGAATTGTTATGACTATACCAATTTCGACGCCATCAAGAACAATCCAGACATCGATGCCGTTTATATCATCACCCCCAATGCGCTACACAAAGAACAGGCCATCAGGGTTGCCCAAACAGGAAAGCATGTTATTGTTGAGAAGCCCATGGCATTGAATGCCAAGGAGGCAGAAGAAATGATTGATGCCTGCAAAAAAGCGGGTGTTCATTTGCTCGTGGGATACAGGATGCATTTTGAACCCAAGACCCTGGAAGTGATCAGGATGAGGAAAGACGGCGAGTTTGGAAAGATCAAGTTTTTCCAGGGATTGACAGGGTTTCGGAGCGGTGACCCCAAACAATGGCGGTTGAACAAGGCCTTGGCCGGCGGTGGTTCCATGATGGACATTGGCATCTATTCCATCAACGGCATGCGCTACATGATTGGGGAAGAACCTATCTGGGTTACTGCACAGGAAACAAAGACAGACCCGGTGAAATTTGCAGAAGGGGTAGACGAAACAATACAGTTTCAGGCGGGATTTCCCAGCGGAGCGATTGCTTCTTGTTTGTCCAGTTATGGGATGAGCAACCTGGATCGTTTTTTCCTCAATGGTGAAAAGGGATTTGCAGAAATGCAGCCTTCTACCGGCTACGGTCCCATCAAGGGCAGAACACACAAGGGTGAATTGACACAACCGCATCAGGCCCACCAGACCATTCAAATGGAAGAATTTGCATCCATCATCCTGGAAGGTAAAAAGCCCATTGTGCCTGCAGATGGCGAAGAGGGATTGAAAGACATGAAAATCATTGATGCGATTTACCAGGCGGTAAAAACAGGAAAGCGCGTAAAATTGTCTTAGAGGCTTTTGGGAAAGATAAAAACCTGATCATGAATGCTGGGTGCTTTTTCAACATAGGCAATCACATCCATTTCACTGGTCCTGATTAGCAGTCGGTAGTGTGTCCCCAGAAACTTCACCTCCAGCACTGTCCCAGGAATCCCGGTTGTTGGATCAGAACCAATGCCAATTTTCTCAGGACGGATAAAAATCATTTCTTCCACCCCAAACAACTTATAAAGCGTCTTTTGCTCTGGAGAAATCAGGTTGTACTCTCCCAGCAGCCCGGCAATATATTCATCCTGGGGCCTTGCATATGCTTCTTTGGGCGAACCCTGAAAGACCAGTTGTCCATGCTTCATGATCAGGAGTTCATCCGCCCAGAATAATACCTCAACAGGGTCATGGGAGACCAGCACACAGGTGATGGCCATCTTGTTGCAGACCTGGTGAATGACCTCATTGATGATCCTGTTGTTGAACAGGTCGAGGTTGGTAAAAGGCTCGTCGAGCAAAAGAAGTTGTGGTTTGCCAACCAACAATCGGGCCAGGGCAATGCGTTGCCGCTCTCCTCCAGAAAGCTGGTGCACCTTGCGGTCTAGCAGGTGGTTGATCCGGCAAATCAGGTAAATTCCCCCTGCTTCCTCATCTTCCATTTTGTTGGCCATCTCAAGGAGTTCGTGCACACGGTAGTTGCTTCTCAACTCAAAGTGTTGGGAGAGATAGGCAATGGTTGGGTGTCCTGGTAGCAGCACTTCATCTGGTCCTTTGATGCGTTGACCTTCAAAATAGGCATTCCCTGAACTGGCTTGCACCAGTCCTCCCATCATCTTCATGACCGTGCTTTTCCCAGAACCGGTTTCGCCCATCAAGGCAACTTTTTTGAAAGCATCAATGGAAAAGCGAACATTGTTAACAAGCGTCCGGCCCTCTTCCTCTTTGCTGATATCTTCGACCGTAATCAAATGCATTGAAACTTTTTATTGATTGCTTAAATGCAAAAGTAATCCATATGCATCCAATGCAGGTATTAGCAGTTAAATAGTAGGTTCAAAGCAAGTTTTCCTTTTAAAAGGCTGATTAACTTGCATTTCATTTGATTTTTTGCTAAAATTAAGTTTCGGTACCTTTGTAATCAAATTCATTATCCTCTCTGGTATCTGGCCGGGCATCCCAAAAACCAAACAGAACAATGCAGCATACAAGTCTACTTATTGTAGAAGATGATTCTATTTTTCTCAATGCCCTCGTTTGGCAACTGAGCAAGATGGGCTATGACCGAATGAATATCATGTCTGTAACCAGTATTACCGAAGCTAAAGAAATTGCCAGTGAATTCGTTCCGGATGTAATCTTGCTTGACCTTAACATCACCGACTCGCATGGTGTTGAAACCTACAACAGCATCATCAAGCTTTATACAAATTCTGCTGTGGTAATTCTTTCTGGGATGAATGATGAGGACCTTGCACTCGATATTGTGAAAAAAGGTGCCCAGGATTATTTGCTCAAAAGCGATGTGAGCTCTAAAATATTGTCAAAGACCATTGAGTACAGCAAAGAGCGGAAAAATCTGCTTGGACAACTGCAGATGTCTGAGCTCAAATACAGGAATGTATTCAATCAGTCTCCCTTGCCAATGTTTATCGTTGAGCAGGCTGAACAAAGAATAATTCAGGCCAACCAGGCGGCAATACTTTTTTATGGCTTTGGTGAAGCAGAGATACTTAGTAAAAGCATGGACAGCTTTTCCGTTGGGGAAAGGGTATTGATCAAAAAGGAAGAGGATGCATTTCATTTTTCATGCGTTCACCAGAACAAGAAAGGCAATCAGCTGCATGTGGAAGTGCTTGGGAAAAAAATCAATGACGAAGAAGGGGAGGAATACATTTGCCTGATTGTTGATAAAACTGCCGAGTGGGAGTTTGAGCAAAAGAAATACAAGGTCATTTCAGCTGCACAGGAAAATGAAAAAAAGAAAATCGCGATGGAACTTCACGATGGCCTTGTTCAGTCCCTGGCATTGTTGAGTATCTGGTTCAACAACCTCAACATCTCCGATGACCAGAAGAACCTCAAGGACATGTTTGTGAAGCACCTGGACAATGCGATCAAGGAATCCAGGGGGATTGCCTACATTCTCTCGCCGCCGGATCTGGAGGAAGGATTTTTGCATGCATTGTCAACACTTACTGAAAGAATCAACAGGGTGGGAAACATGAAAGTCCACCTGGACGTAGGCGCCGATGTGGAAGAAAGCAGTTTTGCCCATATTGATAAGTTCAATTTGTACAGGATTCTACAGGAGTTCATCAACAATTCCACCAAACACTCCGGTTCGGCAAGATTGGATATTCAAGTCTTACAAACAGATAAAGGCCTGTTGGTGAAGGCAGATGACCATGGAAAAGGCTTTGATATGGCTGACCATACCAATGGGCTGGGCATCAAGAGCCTGGAGCACCGGATCAAGCTTGGAAGTTTGTGTGGAGGTGTTTCAAGTAAAGTCGGAGAAGGTACGAAACTTGAGATTCAGGTCTGTTAAATCACAAATAAAGCGAGGAGATAAATTATAGCCATGAATGATTTGAAATATGCTGTGATATGTGTTGATGATGATCCTTTCATTCTGCAGATGCTTGGATTTCAGCTGGAAAAATTCGTTGAGAAGAAAACAACAGTTGTTGAATTTTTTACCGATCCCTTAGTAGCAATAGAGAACATAAAGCAGCTGACAACGGAGAAGATTGAGGTTATTTTTGTGATTGTCGATTACCAGATGCCCAACATGAATGGCGCTGAGTTCATTCGTACACTGAAAGATTTGTACCCTGACATGAAATTCATCATGCTTTCAGGGCAGGCAAGCGCCATCCATGTGGATGACCTGGTCAATGACAATATGCTGGAGTCTTTTGTATCCAAACCATGGGATGAAAAAGACCTCTATGCCGTGATTGATGACATCTTCAAAAGAAAATACACCCAAAAATAAACCAACCAGCAAGTAAACAGCATTTATATGAAGTTCAAACACCTCCTTCTTCTTTCCTTAATCATATTATCATTTCAAGTTTCCCGGGCCCAGAAGTCTAATACACAATTTTCGGGCTATGGCTACCTTGAATATGAGCTTGATTTTTCCGGAGGCCCCACTTCCTATTTTTACTTGGGTGAGCACAGTTTTTTTGTCAACTCAAAACTAAACGATAAGATTTCTTTTCTCGGGGAATATGTGATACGCTTTAACGGTAATTCTGCTACCAGTTTTCTGCCCAGCATTGAAAGAAGCCTGGTCAAATACAACTACTACAAGAACCACAATATTATTGTCGGGAAAATCCATACGCCAGTAAATTATTGGAACGACAGCTACCATCATGGAAGGCTATTCTTTCCGGTGATGGACAGGCCCATATCGTTCAGCTACCTTGTTCCTCTTCATACTTTGGGGATTCAGTTTCAGGGACAGAATCTTGGTGATCTCAACTTTGGATATGATTTTGTAATTGGGAATGGCATTTCATCTTCTGATATTTTGAGTGATGCAAAGAATACATCATTTACTGCGGCAGTGCACATCAAGCCAACAGATGGCATGCGCATCGGGGCATCTTTTTATTACGACTTCCTTGATAAAAACCGCTCTGGCATCCATAGCGGACATGCTGCACCCAGAACACATTATACTGGTAAGCTCTATGCCGGAGCGCTGAATTATACCATGACCAGCCTGTCCTTTGCCAATTTCAACAAGTCTTATGAGATACTCAATGAGTTTACCTATAATACCACAAGCACTGACAGCATGGGATTGGCGAAAAATTTTGCTAATTTCCTCTATGCAGGACTTCGTTTCAAGGACAAGCATACCCCTTATGTAGTGGTTGATTTCATGAAAATAGCGAGCAATGATTTGCATACTTATCCCTATGAAGTAGGAACTTTCGGCATCGGGTATAAATATGAATTCAGCCCACTTGTTAACCTCAAGTCGCAGGTTCAATATGATCGGCAGATGGTTAACCATGCAAATCATAGCATCAAAAGGCATTTCGGTTTTGAATTTCAACTCGCCTACGGCTTTTAACCATGAGAAGAATCACCATCATCATTGCATTGGTCTTTTCCATCACAGCTGGAGGGAAGCTTTGTGCACAGGTTTCAATGTCAGGTGTAACCGTCATTGGCAATAAAATTGGATTTTCAAGCAATACATCCAAAGAGATCAAACAAATATTCCGGGGTAAATATGCCAACTGGTCAACCAATAGCCAGGTAATCATTGTACTGCCAGCTTCAAAGTCTGTTAGTGCAGAAGTTGTTGCGACAAGCATTTATGGGAATACGGTTTCAGGTGTACAGAAATATTGGCTTTCCCTTGTTTTTCAGGGTCGTGCAAACCCTCCTGTTTTTCTTGATACAGATGAGGAAATCATCACTTATGTGAAAAAGACTCCAGGCGCTATTGGCGTTGTCTCTGTAGGCGCTCAAAATATTCCACGAAACATGGTCATCGGCATCAACAACTGATATGGCAGGATTCTTTCAAAAAATTTCATTCAGAATCTGGCTTCCCTTTGCATTGACCCTATCGTTGATGATGCTGGTTGTTGCTTTTTATTATCCAAGGGAGCAGGAAAAATTGTTTCGAGCAAATAAGGAAAGAGAGCTGAAAGAGCTTGCCAAAACAGTGGCCCTCGGTGTTGAGCTTTCATTGCGGGCAGATGATTTCCAAGGGTTGAAAAAGACAATTGATTTTGTCTCCGGCACTTCTGATTTTGAATTTGTGGCCATTATTGTGGAAGACAGCGTCACAGCAAAAGAAAATGTTTTCATCAGCTATCCGGAAAAGCCACAGGATGAAATTCTTAATTTGAATCCTGATTTGTACGTATATCAAAAATATCCATTCCGTACAGCAGATTTTGTTGGCAATATTCTTATCTCAGCATCCAAAGAAAAAATCAACGAACTGGTATTCAACCTGAACAAGCCTGTTTACATCATTCTGCCGATTATATTGGTGGTTTCTTTATTGCTTTTTTTTATTCTTGCCCGCAGGATATCAAGGCCAATTCTTCAGCTCACCAAAACAGCAAAAGAACTCGAGGCTGAAAACTATGCAGTAGTTATTCCTGTTACACAACAGAAAGATGAACTGGGCGAACTGAGCAATGCATTTGCTTCCTTGAGGGATAGTCTTGTAGACCAGAAAGAAAGAAACATGCAACTTACGTTGGGCCTTGAGGATGAGATCAAGCTAAGGACTGAAGATCTTCAATCAACACAGCAAAAACTAATTGAGGCCCAAAAAGTTGCACGCATTGGGCACTATGAATATTTCTTTTCAGATGGTCACTGGGAAAGCTCTGATGTCTTGGATGATATTTTTGGCATTGAAAAAAATTTCAAAAAAGACCTGAATTCCTGGAATGGGATTGTTGCTCCAGACTACCAGGTAGAAATGATGTCTTATTTCATTGACCTGGTGACCAACAAGAAAAAATTCTCCAGGGATTACAAGATTAAACGGATCAATGACGGAGAATTCAGGTGGGTCTATGGTTTAGGAGAATTCAAGTACAGTGAATCAGGCATACCCTATTCTTTGTCTGGAACGATCCAGGATATTACAGATAGAAAACTGATTGAAGAAGAGGTAAAAAGGCTTTCACTGGTTGCGCGGCATACCTCTAACTGCGTAATCATTGCAGATGGCCAAAAGAAAATTCAATGGGTGAATGACAGCCTCATTCAGTTGACTGGATATTCTTTTAATGAAATAGTTGGTCAAACACCCAGGATGTTCCAGTTTGAAAAGACAGATCCTAAAACACTGGCATACATCAGCGAAAGACTGGACGATAACCTTTCTGTCAATACTGAAATCCTGAACAGGGGAAAGACGGGCAACGAGTATTGGCTTGAACTCAACATTGTACCGATAACCGATGCACATGGTGGACTTTCCGGGTATATCGCTGTTGAAACGGATATCACTGCGAGAAAAATGGCGGATGAGGAACTGCGCAAAAGCCAGGAAGCCCTGAAAAAAATCAATGAGACACTTGAGCAGAAGGTCTTAGAAAATACCAAGAAAAACCTTGACCTCTCAAAGTCTATTGTAGAGCAGGAGAAGTTGGCTACAATTGGTGAGATTTCTGCTGGTATTGCCCACGACCTGAACACACCATTGGGAGCCATCAAAGTTGGAACGGAAAGTGTTCATTTCACTTTTGAGGCACTGCTGGCCAACAATATTTCCAAATGCTCGGATGCACAACTGAAGAGGGCCATAGAGATTGCCAAAAGCAGAACGGTTGAGATATATGTGGGGGGGCTCCAGTTGATGCGGGAAAGAAAAGAAACCATTGCCTACCTCCAGGCAACCTATGGATCCGAGCGGGAAAACCTTGCGCAGATTGCAGAGATGATGGTCAAGTGTCGCATCCTGGTGCAGGATACGCAGATCATGGACGAGGTGTACAAATGGGATAACCCATTGGATGTACTTGAATTAATCAACAATATCCAGATCATTGGCAATCTTTTGGATACCATCAAAACCTCTGTAGACAAGGCCAGTAAGGTTGTCAAGGATGTTCGATCTTTCATCAAGACAGAGACAACAGTCGATAGAACAAGGGTAAATTTGCACGACAACATTTCAACAGTGTTAAGCATCTTCAACTACGAGTTGAAACGGAACATTAACCTCGTTTTTGCTGTTGACCAAAACATCTGTATTGAAGGATACGATATCAAATTATTCCAGCTTTGGTCAAACCTGATTAAAAATGCCATTGAGTCGATGGAGGATTATCCCAATAAGAACATATCAGTAAGGTCCGTGCTGTATGATGGCAAGGTGGATATTCTTGTGGAGAATACAGGTCCGGTGATTGGTCCGGAGATCATTGAGAAAATTTTTAAGAAATTCTTTACCACCAAGCAGGGCAAAAACGGCACCGGATTGGGTTTGAGTATTGTCAAGAATGTTGTTGATGAACATGGCGCCAAGATCGCTGTAACATCTTCAGAAGAAGTTACTACCTTCAAAGTAACTTTCAATGATCCGATTTTACTGAGCTAAACAGTTTTTATGTTCAAAAAGGTACTCTTGTTTCTTGTAGCCATTTTGCTGGTCACACTTGGTCTTACATTTACCAACAGATTCGCTCATTTGAAAAATTTTGCCATCTGGGGTGTACATACCATTCATGATCACAAGACCCATCCTGTGAGAGTGGTTGAAAATGGTGATGCTCCACAGGCATGGCCTTATGATTCGGCATACAACCAAAAGCAGATTCCCCAGGAGTTCATGAACATCATTGATTCCAACGATACGCATGCTTTTTTAGTCATTCAAGACGGTAAGCTTGTTTACGAAAAATATTGGGATGGTTATGACAGCGCCAAGATCAGTGGCTCATTTTCTGCAGCCAAGAGCATCATCTCATTGCTGATTGGCATTGCTATTGACGAAGGGAAAATCAAGTCTGTTGAAGAACCTGCTGGCAATTATGTCCCACACTTCAAAACCAATGGGCTGGATAAAATCCGCATCAAGGACTTGCTCACCATGAGTTCAGGTACAAACTATTTTGAAGGAGACAAAAGTTATTTCAGCATGAATGCCTACGGGTATTATGGTGAAGACGAGGAATACATGGTGAGCATGATGGAGAAAAAAGAAGCACCCGGTGTTTACTGGCAATACCGCAGCGGGGACACGCAGGTATTGGGCCTGATTGTAGAAAAAGCGTTTGGCCAGTCGATTTCTGCTTTAGTGTCTGAAAGGTTCATGAAACCCATGGGAGCCAACGCCAATGCCCTCTGGCTGTTGGATGGTGCAGAGAAACATGAAAAGGCCTTCTGTTGTTTCAATGCAGTAGCCCGTGATTATGCAAAGTTCGGGCAGTTGGTGTTGAACAACGGAAATTGGAATGGAAAGCAGATCGTTTCTGAAAAATACATTGCTGAAGCAACCACACCCGCAACCAGCCTTAAAGACCGAACTGAGAATGATCAGCCGGTAGATTTTTATGGCTACCAATATTGGATGGTCAACCACAATGGTGTACATGCCATTGCGCAAAATGGCCTGTTTGGTCAGTATGTTTTCATCATTCCAGCAAAAAATGCTGTTGTGGTTCGCTTGGGTGAGTCCAAAGTAACTAAACCTATTCACCACCACCAGCCGGAGAATTTCACGTATATCGATGCTGCGCTTGCTGTGTTGAAATAGTGCCAGAACTTAGTATCAATCAGTCCCTTTCTACCATGGAAAGGGACTGATTGATTGTAAAAAACTGTCCTGAATTTGGTCTTAAATAGACTGTATAAAAAAGGGCGTTCCGGTTAAGAAACGCCCTTGAAAAGCAGTGTTGGAGAGACTTTATTTCTTGAACTCCCATCCGGCCCTGTTCACCCTTGAGACGAACTGGTTGGCATCATCAAAGTTGGTAATCTTCATAGAAGCACCATCCCAAAGCAGTTTCTTTCTGCCATAGAAATCGAATGCCTTGTTGCCATTGGATCTTGTTACTTCTTTGCGCAACATGTAGCTTCTGATCGCAAGGTTGCCCATCAACACAGTTTCTGTGAGCGGCCCGGAGTAGTCGAATGATGAGCTGAGTTCCTTGTGTGCCTTGCTGTTGAAGCCAGCCTTACAAGCTTCAGTCCAGGAGACCTGGTGCCCAAATTCAGGCAGCTTCAAGGCAGTCTTGTCTGCTTCTGGCGCTACAATTTTTTCACCGGTATTCAGGTAAATCTTGGGCCTGCCTCCGTACATATCAATGGCCATCAATCCTTTTGTTCCATGAAGGAAAACACCGTTCGCGCCGTTACCGTCTGTGCTCAGTGGCTCATTAGACGGAAGTTGGTCGGGGTGGAAAGGACGAATACCGCCATCCATCCAAACCATTTTCAATGGACTATTATTTTTCTTGGTGGCTGGGAATCTGATTTCAACATGGGAGGAAGGAGGGCAACCTTCTGGGATGAATTCAGGACTCCAATCCTTGATGAATACAGCACCTACGCTGCATTCCACTTCGGTTGGATATCCAAGTCCAAGGATCCTGAACGGAGAGTCAATGGTATGGCAACCAATATCTCCCAAGGCTCCTGTTCCAAAATTCCACCATCCGCGCCATTTGAAGGGATGGAAAAGGGGATTATAATCCATATAAGATGCTGGTCCAATCCAGGTATCCCAGTCCTTGGCCGACATGGCGGCGGGCAAGGCAGGTTTGTCTGTTGGAAGGGGAATCCCTTGAGGCCATACTGGCCTGTCTGTCCAAATGTTCACGGTATGAACCGTTCCAATCAATCCTTTGTCAAACCAATCCATGGCCACTTTTTGCAAAGGGTTGGACGCGCCCTGGTTTCCCATCTGGGTAACAACCTTGTTTTTCCTTGCAGCCTCAGTAAGCATCCTGGCTTCGGCAATGTTATGGGTCAGTGGCTTTTGTACATATACGTGTTTGCCCATCGACATGCAGGCCATGGCGGCATAGGCATGGAAATGGTCAGGTGTTGAGATGGTTACGGCATCAATGTCTTTTCCAGACTTGTCGAGCATTTCCCTGAAATCGCGGTATTTCGCTGCGTTGGGGAATTTTTCAAAAGAGCTTTTGCACTTGTCCCAATCCAGGTCAGCCATGGCCACCACATTGTTGGCGCCATTGTTGTAGGAATTGAAAAGATCTGATTGCCCTTTACCGCCTGCACCAATGGCAGCGATGTTGAGCTTGTCGCTCGGGGCTGTGTATCCCTTGCCAATGACGTGGCGGGGAACAATAAAAAAACCTGCAGCGGCAATCGAGCCCTGCTTGATGAAATTTCTTCTGTTGTTTTGTTTTGGCATGACTTTGGTTTTATCGTTCGTTTGATGTTGAAAATAAGCAAAAATTGCGATTCATTTTTATTCAAAATGAACTCCAGCTGTGTATAAGGTTAGATTTTCTTGGCAAATTTCTGTGCTTTCAGCGCCAGTTCTGTTGCCAAAAAGCAATGCGCCTGCGGCATGGCCGTTTCTGTTCTGTTGATGACATCATCCACAAACTGTTTGCCAAAAGGAAGTGGCTCGTTGTTGCAATCAAGGTAGAGGGTCTCCTTGTTGTTGGCCATGTACAGGTGATTGCCTGAACCGTATCGCGCGATGTCGATGTTTTTCCTGATCTCAATGAATCCATCTGTGCCAAGAATGGTCAACCTTCCATCGCCCCAGGTTTTAAGGCCATCGGGTGTAAACCAGTCTACCCTGATATAACCTGCACCGCCATTTCCTTTCAGCATCACATCGCCAAAATCCTCAAACTGGGGATATTGCTTGTTGTTGACATTCCCGGTTTGGGAGGCAACCACTTCTGCTGAAGTAGAGCCTGTGAAAAACAAGAATTGGTCAAATTGGTGAGACCCAATATCGCAAATGATGCCGCCATATCTTTTCTTGTCAAAGAACCATTCGGGTCTGCTTTTGACACTCATCCTGTGTGGGCCAAGGCCAATGGTTTGCACCACCTTGCCAATTGCACCTGATTTTATCAATTCACCTGCCTTTACGGTTGCCTTGTTTTCAAAACGCTCGCTGAACATGATGGAATAAATGCGTTTGGTTTCCTGTTGAACCTTCCTGACAGCTGCCAATTGCTCCAGTGTAGTGATGCCTGGCTTGTCTACCAGGTAGTCTTTGCCATGCTTCATCACCTCAATACCGAGTGGCCCCCTTTCATCAGGAATGCCCGAGCTCAGGATGACCTGGATGGAATTGTCTTCCAGGATTTCCTTTGCGCTTGATGATACCTTGACCTGCGGATAGGCCTTTACAAATGCAGCCAGAAGCGCTGGCTCTTTTGCATAAACCGCTACGAGTTCTCCCCCGCCTTTGATGACGGCGTTGCACATGCCATAGATATGGCTATGGTTGATGTTGAT
>JAIPBY010000064.1 GCA_021738605.1 Chitinophagaceae bacterium
CATGCATCACCCTGGCCGGCTGTGCAACAGCGCATCAGTGAGTGCAATATCCACAACTATTCAATTTACCTTCAGCAAATTGAAGATCAGTACTATCTATTCAGCTATTTCGAATACACCGGACAAGACTTCGATGCGGACATGAAGAAAATGGCATCCGATACTGCCACGCAAAGGTGGTGGAGGGAAACTGACCCTTGTCAAATGCCATTGAAAGAGGCCCTTGCCAAACACCAGATTTGGACTTCCATGGAAGAGGTTTTTCATCAGGATTGAACAACATCGGAAGGGTTTTTTTGAAGTCCTTTTTTGAAACATTGGTCAACAAATTTATATATCTCTCGAAAACGTTTGCGAAATCGGTTTCGATATATTATTATACATAGCATATGATATAGGTCATTGTTTGTCTGTATATTATATATAAATTAGAAATGCATATATTATTGAGATAGTTGACTCAGTAATTATCTATTTACAAAACAACAATTGCTGTATGAAAAAAATGAAAATTGCTTCTGTCATGCTGTTTTGTTTTACCCTTTTATTGGGTATGCAAAATGCTTTTTCCCAGGCCACGCCTCTTAAGGGCAGTGTTAAGTCTGAGGATGGTAAACCCATTGAATCGGCTTCTGTCACCATCAAAGGTTCCTCTGTTGGCGTTGTTTCCGACGCATCAGGTTCATTTGAGATCAATGCCCAAAAAGGTGATGTACTTTTTGTTACCGCTGTTGGTTATGTTTCAATGGAAACGGTCAACAATGGTACTGCGCTCAATCTGGTTTTGAAGGCTCAAAATGCTGATCTGGAGCAGGTTGTAGTAATTGGTTATAGCAAGCAGAAAAAAGTAAACCTTACAGGCGCTGTTTCAGTTGTCAGTGGACAGGAACTTGTCAAAAGACCAGTATTCAACACAACCGTTGCCCTTCAGGGAGCACTTCCTGGTGTTACGGTTTCCCAGTTCAATGGCGTACCAGGTTCTGAGGCACAGATTCGCATCCGTGGCTTGGGTACTTTGGGCAACAATGAACCACTGATCCTGATTGATGGGGTAGTTGCTTCATTTGGTGACGTGGACCCAAACAACATTGAAACCATTTCCATACTCAAAGACGCTGCATCTGCATCCATTTACGGATCAAGGGCTGCAGGAGGTGTAATCCTGATTACATCTAAAAGAGGAAAGGCTGGGAAAATGAAGGTTGATTATGATGCATTTTATGGATACCAAAGACCTGTTGATAGACCGAAATATCTTGGTGCACAGGATTTCATGACATTATACAATGAGGCACTGACCAATGAAGGTGCTGCACCCAGGTTTACAGATGCTTATATCAAATCATATGCAGACAGCAATAGGGTTAATCCTGATCTTTTCCCCAATACAGACTGGCAGGATGTTACTTTTACAAAAGGATTGCAGCAACAGCACAATGTTACCTTGAATGGTGGAACAGACAGGATGAAATTGCTGGCAGCTGTCAACTATATGGATCAGGATGGTATCATTGCCAATTCTGGTTTTAAAAGATACAGTCTTAGGTTGAATGCAGACTACAAGGCAAGTGAAAAATTGAGTTTCCAATTTGACATTAACCTTAGGCAGGAAGAGTTCAAGACACCAGCTGTAGGGTACGGCAGCCTGTTCTACCAGATGTACAGGGTACCGCCGATTTACGCCTCAAAGTATTCAGATGGTACTTGGGGCCCAGGATGGGAGGGTGGCAATCCTTTGGCCTGGTCTCAGGCTTCAGGAATCAATTCAACAACTGCTAACAATGCACTGTTGAACCTTCAGGCCAACTACAATCCTATCAAGGGATTGAACCTGAACTTCAATTTTGCACCCAAGTATTTTACAGATTATACCATCAATAACACAAAGAAGATTGATTTCTATAATTTTGTTTCCAAGGCACTTTTCTTGAGCAGTCCTAACAAAAGCAGTCTTTCCAATTCAACGTCCAACAACCTCACGAACTATCTCAGGTTCCAGGCCACGTATAACAAGAGTTTCAATTGGCTCGATTTCAACGTCTTGGCAGGTGCTGAACAAACAGATAGCAGGTCACAGGGATTCAATGCATACAGAGAGTTGACTTTGTTCCCAGATTTGGTTCAATTGAATGCATACCCGTCACTCAATCAAAACCTGGGTGGCTTTGGAAATGCCTGGGCACTGAGGTCTTATTATGGAAGAATGAATTTTGTTGCAAAAGACAAGTATCTGCTGGAAATCAATTCCAGGTATGATGGGTCCTCAAGGTTTGCCTCAGACTTTAAGCGGTATGGTTATTTTCCTTCTTTCTCTGCCGGATGGATCATCTCCAAGGAAAAGTTCATGGACAATTTGAAATTTGTATCACTGTTGAAGATAAGGGCGTCTTACGGTGCTTTGGGAAACCAGAACATTGGAAACTACCCTTACCTTTCTTCACTTAGCCTTGGTCAGGGCGTGTTCAATGGCAACATTGTAAGTTCTGCAGCACAGTTGATCGCTGCAAACAGGGAGATTACCTGGGAATCCACCAATGTGCTTAACCTTGGTCTTGATGCAGCAGTGCTCAACAACAAACTCAACCTTGAATTTGATTACTATATCAAAAAGACAGATGATATTCTTTTGACTTTGCCCATTCCTTTGACTACAGGCTTGAGCCCTGCTGTACAAAATGCTGGAAGGGTTGATAACAAGGGTTGGGATTTGAACATCCGATACAATGATAAAATCGGAAAGAATTTCAACTTTGGCATTACAGGAGTCCTTTCTGATGTTAAAAACAGGGTAGTGGACCTCAAAGGAACAGGACCTTATATCAGTGGGTTCCAGATAACCCAGGTTGGACAGGAAATGGGTGCAATTTTTGGTTATCAATCAGCTGGTTTGTTCAAAACAGCAGAGGAAATCACTGGTCATGCCAAACAATTTGGAGCTTTGAAACCAGGAGACATCAAATATGTTGATCAAAACAAGGATGGTGTCATTGATGCCAACGATAGGGTAATCATCGGAAGCAGGATTCCTCGTTATACCTATAGCCTTAATTTGTTTCTTGATTACAAAGGCTTTGATCTTACTGTTTTCTTTCAGGGTGTTGGCAAATGGAACGGTTACCAGAATGTTGATGGTGCATGGGCGTTTCACAATGCCGGTAGTGTAAGGGATATTCATCTTGGTCGTTGGAGTCCAACAAAGTCAGATGCTGAAAATGCAAAGGCGACTTATCCTAGATTTTTTGTAGCACAGCAGAACAACCAGCAAAATTCAGGATACTGGGTTGATGATGCATCATACCTGAAGATGAAAACAGTTGCATTGGGCTATACCATTCCAAATAAAATATTGACCAAGACTCCTTTTTCATTATTCAAGATTTATTTGAGTGGTCAGAATGTCTTTTCTTGGGACAAGGTTCCTGGATACGACCCTGAAACCCCACTTGGCGGGCCTTCAAACTACCCACAGGTCGCTTCATTTGTTGCCGGGGTTAGGGTTAGCCTGAAGTAATTATAAAAGAATAAACAGATCATCATGAAAAAATTAATCATATCAATCATTGCCATCAACTTGTTCTTGTTGACTGGCTGTAAAAAATCTTATCTCGATCGTTTCCCGGAGGATTCACCCAACAGCAGTACTTTTTATAAATCGGGAGACGAACTGGTGCTGGCTGTTAATTCAGCCTATTCCAATTTGAGTTTTCAACAACAGTATTTTCCTTTTCACATGATGCTCGATGCCACTTCTGATATCATGTGGTTCAGGGCTGGTGATGATGCGCAAACAATTGGTCTTGGGCAGCATACGCCCAACACTGGGATCATCAGAAATGTTTGGTCAACATATTACAGCGGCATTGCCAAATGCAATACACTGTTGGAGAACATGAGCAAGGCCAAGGATGTAACTTCAGCTGTCTTGTACAACCGGATTGATGGTGAGGCCAGGTTTCTCAGGGCTTATTACTATGGATGTTTGATTTCATTGTATGGCGATGTTCCATTGATCAACAAAACCTTGCCTACGGCAGAATCTTTTGTTGCAAGAACACCTAAGGCTCAAGTGCTGGATTTTGTTTTTAAAGAGTTGGATGATGCAGCCGCAAAGTTGCCGGTATCTTATACCGGGCTTGATGTTGGTCGGGCTTCAAAAGGATCTGCATTGGCAGCAAAAGCCCGTTTTGCCTTGTATAATGATAAGTTTGATATTGCCGCTGCAGCTTCAAAAGCAGTAATCGATTTAAATTTCCATTCCCTTTTCCCTAATTACCGCAACCTCTTTACTTATGCAGGCGAAAACTCCCGCGAATCCATTTTGGCATTTGATTTTAAGCAAACGGTGAGGACTGCTGCTTACTCTCAGGGCAATCAAGCAAGGCTTGCCGGAGGTTTTTCCACGCTGATTCCAACCCGTGGGTTGGCTGATAGTTATGAGTGCACTGATGGACAGACCATTGATAAATCCAACCTCTACAACACAACAGACATCTACAGGAACCGTGATCCCCGCATGCGTCAAACCATTCTCGGAGATGGAGATACATGGTTTGGAAATGGGGGCATTACATACAATGTTACATTCCATCCAGACAGTGCTACCTGTACCAAGTTTTCACCTGCTCCAATGGCAAAGATTTCAAATACAGAGGTAACTAACGCGTTTTCTTCCTTTTCTGGCATGTTATTGAAGAAGTACATTGATCCGGTTGATTTGGTGCTAAATACACAATCAGAGCTGGCTTTCATGTTGATTCGTTATGCTGAAGTATTACTGACCTATGCTGAAGCGAAGATTGAACTCAACCAGATTGATGCTTCAGTACTTGATGCGATCAATTTGGTGAGGGCCAGGGGATATGGCGTTGCTGCTACTGCAACAACACTTTATCCGGCTATCAGAACTTTGAACCAGGCAGAATTAAGGGCTATCGTAAGACGCGAACGCAAGGTTGAGCTTGCCGGAGAGGGACTGAGATTGTATGATATGCGCAGGTGGAAGATTGGCGAGAAGGCAATGAATGGAGTCCTTTTTGGTAAAGCGATGACCAGAGCACTTTACTATTCACTTCCAAAACCAACCTTGGATGCAAATTCAACACCTGATTATACAGGATTCAATGCCTTGGTAAATACTACAGGTAATTTCAAAATCATGGACAATCCCAGGTTGTTTCAACCCCGCCATTATCTGTGGCCAATACCACAAACTGAGCTGGATGTGAATAAGAATCCCGGTTTCACTCAAAATCCAGGGTATTAACTTTCAAAGGCCGATCATTGATCGGCCTTTGTTTTAAGTGTATACGAAAACGATTTCGTACAAAATCTACCAGATTAAACGTTTTAGTAAAACCTTTTGATAAATTCATAAATTGATTTTATAAAAACATTCAACAGTTTTTATAATTCATCCCTAAGCCATTTTAAACCTTATTTACTAAAACTGCCATTATGAGAAAAGGACTTTTATTAGTCACATTCCTTGCATTAATCACTAGCCTTGCGATTGCACAGACGCGCAAGATCAGTGGAACAGTAACTGGAGAAAACGGTACTGTTGTTGCAGGGGCCAGCGTTACCATCAAAGGAACCTCGAAAGGTACTACTTCAAGTAGTACAGGTAAATTTTCGATTGATGTTCCAAGCACTGGAAAGCGTATCCTCGTTATTAATTCAATAGGATATGGAACACAGGAGATTACCATCACCACTCAATCTGACATTACGGTAAAGCTGGTTACTGATACCAAGCTGCTCGAAGATGTTGTGGTAGTGGGATATGGTGCAGTTAAAAAGAAAGACCTTACCGGAGCGGTTGGTACAGTGAAGGCTGTGGAAATTGTCAGGGGTAATCCTGCCAATGCAACACAGGCTTTACAGGGTCAGGTACCCGGTGTCTTGGTTACCAAAATGAGCAACAAGCCTGGTCAATTATGGCAGATTGCCATTCGTGGTGAAAATACCATTACACCCAATCCCAATGCTGATGGTGGTGTTAACCTTACCTATACATCAAGCAATCAACAATTTCAGGGAACTGAACCTTTGGTTGTTATAGATGGTATTATTGGAGGAAAATTACAAGATATAAATCCGGCAGATATTGAGGCGATGGATATCCTGAAAGATGCTTCTTCAACAGCCATTTATGGTTCCAGGGGTGCAAATGGTGTAATAATCATTACATCAAAGCGTGGATTATCCGGAAAGCCAAGGGTTACCCTGGACAGCTATTTTGGACAAAGGACACCTGCTCATCTTCCAGAAATGGAAAATGCACAGGAATTTTACAAATCCACCATTACAGACGCCCAGTTGAATGGATCAACCATCACTGCAGCCTCTGCCTTTAATGTGAATGAATTGGCCATCATCAACAGTGGCAAGACTGTTGACCTGGCCAGATTGGTTGCAGGTCCTGGCATGAATGCAGGTTCTACATTGTCCATTTCAGGTGGAAATGGTGCAACCATTTACCGCATTTCTGGCGGATATATCCAAGAGGATGGTATGGTGCCTTTGACCTACTACAAGAAATACAACATGAATACTGCGGTTGATTCGAAAATCACCCGTTACCTGAAGGTAGGTTTTTCATTGTATCAGAATTTTTCAACCAACCCAACTGGTTCTTTAGAAGTTCCGAGAACAGTTTACCGTGAAAGGCCAACCTCAACAATTTATTACAAAGACCTTGTGGATGCTGCAATCGGTGGAGATGCTGCTCTGGGGCCTGTGAATGGATTTGCTGTAAGGATGGGTAGAGGTAGCGCAGTGAATCCTTTGCTTGAAGCCAGCAGCCGTGAAAATTATACCTGGACGCGCAATGTCAACAGCCAGATGGGAAATGCATATGCTGAAATCAATCTTTTGGAAGGCCTGGTATTCAAATCTTCAATTTCTGTTGCTTATCAATTGGCAAAGCAAGACGAATACAGGGGTAAATATTCAAAGGCTATCAATGTAACCGGCGCCACAAGGGCCTCTGTTGAAAATGATTTCCTGAGTTCCTACACTTTTGATAATCAATTGACCTACAATTATCAAAAAGGAAAAAGCAAGTTGAATGTTACTGCTCTTCAAAGTGCTTACAAGAACACCAATGAGTTCAACGTTATCGCTGTTACCGGTCTCCCTTATGTATCCTATTGGTATAATTTGGGAAGTACATCAGGTACGCCTGTTATAGGAAGCGGATTTAACCAAAGAACACTTTCCTCCTATATGGGAAGAATCAATTACACCTTCAACGAAAAATACCTGTTGACTTTCACCGGTCGTTCTGATGGCGCTTCCCAGTTGGCCCCCGGAAACAAGTGGGCATTTTTCCCATCAGGAGCCTTCGCCTGGCGTTTAGGAGATGAAAAATTCTTCAAGAAAATCAAGTCAATTTCTGACCTGAAGCTCCGTGTAAGCTATGGACAGGTGGGTAACTCTGTTGTATCACCATATTCAACTTCTGCAACGCTTACTTCAGCCAGTAACTATTCATTCGGACAAGCTGCCGGTATTGGTTTTGGTCCCAACAACCTTGCGAACCAAGACCTTGGATGGGAGAGAAGCCAGGAGTTGAATCTTGGTTTGAACATAGGTTTGTTCAACAACAGGGTCACTGCAGTTGCTGAGGTTTACAACCGTACAACCAAAGACCTGATCATGAGACAATCCATTCCTACTACCAATGGCTTCAGCTCTGTCATTTCCAACGTGGGAAGGGTTTCAAACAAGGGAATTGAGTTGTTGTTGAATACTGTCAATATCCAAACAAAAGATTTTCAGTGGACAAGCTCCATCAACTTTACAAAAAACATAAACAAGCTTGAGGAATTGGCCAATGGCGCCAAGTTTGGCTACAGTGGTAGCAATACCAGTCCTGAATCCATTCTTGCTGTAGGACATCCATTGAAGAGTTTCATGTACTTTCAGGCCAATGGTATTTGGCAGTTGAAAGATAGTGCACAAGCCAGATCATACGGTGCAGTTCCAGGGTCTGTGCGCATTGTTGACCAGAACAAAGATGGTAAGATCAGTGCCGGTGTGCTTGGTCAGGACGACCGGGTAATCCTGGGATCTCAATTGCCCAATTTCACCCTTGGTTTCACCAACAGGGTCAGCTACAAGAACTTTGACCTGGCTGTAATGATGTATTACAGAAATGGAACCATGTTCAGGAACGGCTTCATGAGCAGCTATGTTTCTGATGCAGGTGGCGGTGCCCGCCTTAAACTGAATTACTGGACAAGGAACAACCCATCCAACGAAATGTGGGGTATGGGCGTTCCCAAGAGTTTCTCTGATGCACTCTACTACGAAGATGCAAGTTTCTTGAGGATTGCAGACATAACAGTTGGTTACAACCTCTCAAGAGAAAAGCTACAAAAATTGGGTGTAGACAGGTTGAGGCTTTATGCCCAGATCATCAACCCAGCTTATTTTACCAAATTCAATGGTGGAGATCCTGAATACAATGGGGCTGCCTATCAGGATGATTTTCCATCACTTACCTGCAATTTTGGTTTAAACCTAAGCTTCTAAATCAAGGTCTATCACTTTAAAAAAAGGAATTATGAAAATATTTAAACTGTTTCCCAAAGCCACAATGTTTTTTTTGGTGGCAGGAATTTCAATCATGGGTTGTAAAAAATCATTTCTTGATGAATACAACCCCGCCAGCAGGACAACCGATAACATGTACAAGGATCCCGCTGGATATGATGGCTTGGTCAACTCTTGTTACCCACTCTTGAGGAATATTACCCAATCAAGAAATCTCACGGTAAAGGGTACAGACATGATGTGTGCCGGTGGATGGAGTGGAATTTTCTTTGGTCAGTCCAACCAGATAGGAAACGAATTAGATCAGTATGATATCCGCCTCAATTCTACTACAGGTGCATTGCAGGGATATTGGGATGATTTGTACAAGGAGATCAACAGGTGTAACGCTGCCGTTGACAGGGCTGATGGTGTAGTTGGTCTGGATCCTGTTAAAAAAGCTGTGCGTGTTGGTGAGGCAAAGTTCTTGAGAGCCCTAAGCTATTTTTGGTTGGTGCAACAATGGGGCGATGTTCCCATGCCATTGAAAGAATCGCTTGCTGGTAAATTAGAGGCTCCAAAATCTGCTTCTAAGGATATTTATACCCAGATCATTGCAGATCTGAACAGTGCTATTACAGGATTGCCGGTTTCTCAAACCGATCAAGGTCGTGCTACACAGGGTGCTGCCAAGTTCCTTCTTGCGAAAGTATACCTGACCAGGGGATGGAATTTCAATAATGCCCTTGGCGGATCTTCAGCAGACTTCACAAGCGCTTTGGCACTCTGCGATGAACTGATTGCTTCAGGGCTTTATCCTTTGGAGGCCAACTGGAATAACCTTTGGCCTATACATGATAAAAAAGTAACCAATGCACAGCCATCAATTGCTGCTGGAGTAACTACAGCCAATGCAAGCAAAGAGGTTATTTTTGCAATTCAATATGCCAATCCGCAATATTATTACGGTGATGGCAACAACAATCCAGCCACAGGCTTGATTGGTAACAACATGCACAGTCAATTTGGCCACGGCCCAAGCGGTGTTGCACAAGCGGGCGGATCAACCGTATTTTATTCAAAATTGCAGGGCGATCGCAACTATCCTACCTGGGCTGCATACCGCATGTTTGATCCAACCATGGATAGCCGATACGAAGGAACATTCAATACTGTTTCTTATGCGACTGTGGCACAGACCATCAGTTTGAAGAATAATACATACTCTCAAAACCTGAACATAACTTATGCTATCGGTGATACAACTGCCATTATTTTGCCTTGGAACAGGCCTTTGCCATTGGCCAAAGACCGCGGATTGAATGTGGCTGGAGGTACAAAAAAATATGCTGTTGGCCATATCAGTGAAATTGTTGGATATGCTCCTTTGACTCCGTCTACTGGAGTAGTTGACAACATGTTCTGGGCCAGCCCGATGTTTTGGAAATTTTTCCAGCCAAGTGTTCCCTTCCAGGATGGATGGTCAACCTTGAATGACCCTATTTTCCGTTCTGCTGAGCTTTATCTGATGGCTGCTGAAGCAATCGTTAAAGGAGCAACTGGTGCAAAACTGGGAACTGCAGATGTTTATTACAACAGGGTTTTGGATCGTGCACTGGGCACAGCAAACGCAGGTAAAAATCCAAACAGGGCAACCAATCCTGAAAAAGGAACAGACCCGATTACCAATGTTGTTTCTTACCGAGCAACCCCTTCAAACATAACCATTGACATGATCATGGATGAATCTGCAAGGGAATTTATGGGAGAGGGGCAACGCTGGTATGATTTGAAGAGAACCCAGACCTTGATTTCAAGAGGAACAAAGTACAATCCATGGATGGGCTACGGTTTATCTGGATCACCAGCAATCGCTGCCAAACATTATCTCAGACCGATTCCTCAGAGTATGATTGATTTGACCCTTCCCAAAATCGACCAGAATCCTGGTTATTAAACATAATTTTCGACCATAAAAACATAAAAAAACATTGGATTCATCCAATTTTTTTTATGTTTAATGTTAAAAAAATTTTGGATCTCTAAAACCTTTTATTTTTATATTTGGTATCATTCTTGTTGTTTTTCAACATTTTCAAAATCGTTCATTAAAATTGCCATCATGAGAAAAGGACTTTTTTTAGTCACCTTCCTAACATTGATTACAGCCCTTGCTTTTGCGCAAACGCGCAAGATCAGTGGAACTGTTCAGGGAGACAACGGCGCTGTCATTGCAGGCGCAAGTATTACTATCAAAGGAAGCACAAAAGGAACTACTACCAACAACGATGGTAAGTTCACTATTGAAGTTCCAACTTCAGGAAAACCTGTTCTTGTTATCAATTCCATTGGATTTGGATCACAAGAGGTTACTGTTTCCAGCCAAACCGATCTTTCCATCAAATTGACTTCAGATTCAAAGCAACTTGAAGACGTTGTAGTTGTTGGTTATGGATCAGTTAGAAAGAAAGACCTTACCGGTGCAGTAGGTTCTCTTGGTCCTCGTGATATTGTGAGGGCTAATCCTGCCAATGCAACCCAAGCCCTTCAGGGCCAGGTTACTGGTGTAGTAATTACCAAAACAAGTAACAAGCCAGGTCAAGGATTCGCCATTGACATCCGCGGTCAAAATACCATCACCGGTGCAACTGAACCACTGGTGGTTATTGATGGTGTAATTGGCGCAAGATTGCGTGACATCAACCCACAGGATATCCAATCTATTGATATCCTTAAGGATGCCTCTTCCACTGCCATTTATGGTGCAAGGGGTGCAAATGGTGTCATCATTGTCACTTCAAAAAAAGGAGTGGCTGGCAAACCCAAAGTTACATTTGATTCATACCTAGGACAGAAACAACCAGCACATTTGCCACAATTGCTAAATGCACAACAGTTCTATCAGGCTACTGTTACAGATGTTGTGCTCAATGGCGGTACTGCGAATACATTGACTGCCAGTGAAATGAACATGGTCAACAGTGGAAAATCAACTGATTGGGTCAATCTTGTTGCGAAACCAAGCACAACTGCCAATTCAACTGTTGCTGTTACTGGTGGTAATGCAGGTACTACTTACCGTTTTTCAGGTGGATACATCCAGGAAGATGGTAATATTGCGGCTACTTCATTTAAAAAATATACGCTCAATGCAGCGGTTGATAGCAGATTGAACAACTGGTTAAGGGTTGGAATTACCGCTTATATCAACTACAGCACTAACCCTACTGGTTCATTGGAGATTCTTCGCTCTGCATACCGAGCAAGGCCTACTGGCGTTATTTATTACAAGGATATTGTCAACCCTAGTGAAGGAAATGACTTGGCCATTGGTCCTTGGAATGACCTCTCTGTTT
>JAIPBY010000065.1 GCA_021738605.1 Chitinophagaceae bacterium
GGACATGCTTGGCCAGATTGGCCTTGGCATCCATACCGATAAATGCATTGTCAGGACTTCCGATGTTCAACTCGGCTCCACGGATAAACATCACAGGGTTGAGGTAGCTGAACTCAAAATGATCCTTTCGTCCAAATACTACCCCTTCAAACAAGCCCAGTGTCAGCCATTTGGGGGCATTGAAACTGATGTGGTGGATAGAGGCATATTTTTTGGGATAGAGTGAATCTCCGCCCAAACCATCCCTGGTATATTGTGGCGTAAGTTCCATGATGCGGCTCATGTAGTTAAGTTTCCATACGCGCAAGTTCATGTTGAAAAACAGATGGCTGTTGGAATGTTCGCTGATGAACAGGCTCCTGTAACCGTTTCCAAGAAACATCTTATCAAATCCAAACTGAACATTGATGAATTTTGCTGCATTGAAAAAAACCGTTCCCCTGGCATCAAAATAATCAAAACCTGTTTCCTTGAATGTCTTGTACCGCCCTGCACCGGGCACGGCCCTGAACCTGTTGACATCATTCCTTACAAAAACAGGCGTTTTTTCCTGGTTCTCGGTGAGGTAGGCATGAAATCCAACCTTACCTCCAATCAAAGAACGCACCACGGCTCCCCGGGTATTGAGGTAAAGCAGTTCATCGGTTGCATCATCTCTCATGGCTTGCAGTTGAAGAACCGGATTGACAGAGAGGAAAAAATCCTTTTGGTTCACCCCAATCATGTTGGCAGGATCCTTGAAAAAATTGTTGAATACCGGCTTCCTGCTTTTTATGTTGGGAACCCCGTTGCTGGTCCATTCCAGGTTATTCAGCCTTGACCTGTCGATGTTGTACCGGTCTACCTTTGAAAGTGAAAGATTACTGGAGGCTGCCCGGTCGAGGGCACTGGCCCACCATTTTCTGTTAAAGGGTTTGATGAATGAAAAATTCAAGAGGCTATCGCCTTGCAACTTTATCTCCAGGCGGTCGAGTAAAATATACTCCTTGGAGCCTTGTTGAAAAAGGGTAGACTGTGCATTCACGCAGAAAGGCGCAATAAATATCAGCCCGACTAAAAAGGTTTTGATAATTTGCAGCACAGATTTACCAATACTATAGCTCATGTCGAATATTCTCATTAAAAACGTTCAAATTGTAAACGAAGGCAAGATTACTGTGTCGGATATCTTGATAGGCAACCAAAGGATATTGAAAATTGCGCAGGGAATCGACAATAAATATAACGCAAGGGAAATTAACGGTGAAAACAAATACTTATTGCCCGGCATAATCGATGACCAGGTGCATTTCAGGGAACCCGGACTTACCCACAAGGCCAATATCCATTCTGAATCCATGGCAGCGGTTGCCGGAGGCACTACCAGCTTCATGGAAATGCCCAATACCAAACCTCCTGCGCTCACACAGGAGTTGCTGGAGGAAAAATATTCCATTGCTGCCAACAGTGCGGTTGCGAATTATTCTTTTTTCATGGGCACCTCCAATGACAATGCTGATGAGGTTTTGAAAACAAATGACAACAAAGAAAATGTATGTGGTGTGAAGATTTTCATGGGTTCTTCCACAGGCAATATGCTGGTAGACAACCATCTTTCCTTAGACAGGATTTTCAGGGAATCTGAACTGCTGATTGCAACACATTGCGAGGATGAGCGCATCATCAAAGCCAATCTTGAAAAACTGCGCAGCACCAAGGCAGTGCTCGAAGCTTCCGATCATCCCATCATCCGTGATGCAGAAGCCTGCTTTGAATCTTCCCTGATAGCTGTACAGCTGGCCAAAAGAAACAATACAAGATTGCACATTTTGCATATCTCTACAGCAAAAGAATTGCAACTGTTCACCAACCTGATTCCTCTGGAAGAAAAACGGATCACCTCAGAAGTATGTGTGCACCATCTTCACTTTACAGCGGATGATTATGCAACCCTCGGCAACAAAATAAAATGCAACCCTGCCATCAAATCAAAAGAAAACAAGGCCGCCCTTTGGGAGGCATTGTTGGATGACAGGCTGGACATCATCGCAACAGACCATGCCCCACATGCCATCGATGAAAAATCTGGCGACTATGACCATGCGCATGCAGGATTGCCACTTGTTCAGCACAGCCTTCAATTGATGTTGCACCAGCACAAGCAGGGCAGAATCAACCTTGAAAAAATGGTTGAGAAAATGGCGCATGCACCGGCAAAATGTTTTCAAATCAGGGACCGCGGATTCATCCGGGAAGGCTATTTTGCTGACCTGGTCTTGGTGGACCTGAACCAACCATATACCGTCAGCAAGGAAAATCTCCTCTACAAATGTGGCTGGAGTCCACTGGAGGGATTCACCTTCCCTGCAACCATTGCCATGACTTTTGTAAACGGCTACCCGGTTTATGAAAATGGAAGGGTTGATGCATCCTATACTGGAATGCGCCTCCAATTCAACAGGAACTAAACAGCATGCTGGTAGACAACATCACTTTGTACGACCTTTCCATCTTCCACAGGGAGGATGAGCAATCCCTGTTCAACAAAATTGACCATACCAGAACCAATGCAGGCAAGGCGGAACTAAAAAAAAAATTCACCAGGCCTTATAGTGATATACACGATATCCTTCAGGTGCAGGAGATCCTCTCCTTCATTGGTACGAGGCTGGATGTCTGGCCGTCAAGGATCACCAACGGCACCTTGCTTGTCATAGAAAAATTTCTTGATGACAATCCGGATGCAATGCCAGAGCAGCCCAACCCGGTCAATGCTTTTTTTTACAAATGGCTTCATCCTGCAGACCATGCCATGATTAAATTCTCAATGCAGCAACTCTTTGAATGTATCAAGGGATTTGAAGCCGTGCATGCTTTTTTTTCTGCATGCCAAAGACCAAAAATGCTGGATGATGCATTGCAACAATCTGAAAAAATCCTGCGCGACCACAGGCTCAAAGGATTGCAATCCCTGCAAACCTTCAATGCCTTGAGCCCTGCAGAAGTTTTGTATTTCGGAAGGATCTTTCATGGGGAAATGGCCAATGATCTTCAGACACTCATGGGTGTTTATGGGCAACTTGATGCCTGGTATGCAATGGCCAAAGCCAACAAAGAACTGGACTTGCAACTTCCACATTTCACTGATGGTGCAGAACCCATGATCAGTGCAAAAGGGCTCTGGCACTTGATGCTCAAGGAGCCGGTCGGATACGATCTTGAAATGAATCCACACGCCAATTTTATTTTTCTTACCGGCGCCAACATGGCAGGGAAAACCACGCTGATCAAGGCTGTTGGCCTATCAACCTATCTTGCACACCTGGGCATGGGTGTTGCCGCCAAAAGCATGAAGCTTTCCCTTTTTGAAGGCATACTCAGCAACATCACTGTAGAAGACAACCTCATCAAAGGGGAAAGTTATTTTTTCAATGAAGTGCGGCGGATCCGCGAAACCATCACCCGCATCAGTGATGGCAAAAAATGGCTGATCCTCATTGATGAACTTTTCAAGGGCACCAATATCCAGGATGCGATGAAATGTTCACTGACCGTTATCAGGGGATTGATCAATATGCGCAACGGCCTTTTTATCCTTTCCACCCATCTCTATGAGATTGGTGATGCGCTCAAAGACTTGCCCTCCATCAGTTTCAAATACTTTGAAACCCATCTCACCGAAAATGAACTCCGCTTCAGCTATCAACTCAAAGAAGGCATCAGCCAAGACAGGATGGGCTACCTGATCCTTCAAAAAGAAGGTGTCGTTTCCCTGTTGGAAAACATTGGAAAGAACACCAACATTGCGGGTGAAAACAACAACAATATTAGCGGTTAATCCTTTTATCGAGGATGATTTTCCCATTGGCAGCCCTGGCCGTAGTCATAGCTTTACACCATGTTTGTAAAGACCTTTGGAAGTGCCGTATATGGGGTTGAGGCGAAAACCATCACCATTGAAGTGAACTGGACCGCCCAGGGAAAAGAATATTGTATTGTAGGATTGGCCGACTCCGCCATCAAGGAGAGCATGCAAAGGATTGAAAGCGCCATCAAATCAAAACGGTTTGAAATGCCGCGCACGCGGATTGTCATCAACCTTGCACCTGCAGACCTGAGGAAAAGCGGCACAGCCTTTGACCTTCCCATTGCCATCGGCATTCTGGCTGCCTCCGAGCAAATCCCGCTGGCAGAAAAATTTGATCGGTATATCATGATGGGTGAACTCAGCCTGGACGGAGAGCTGCGCCCGATAAGAGGAGCCCTGCCCATTGCCATTCAAGCAAGGAAAGAAGGATTCAATGGATTCATCCTGCCTGCCGAAAACGCCCAGGAGGCTGCGATGGTCAGTGGCATCAAGGTATACGGCATGAAGAACATCAGGGAGGTGGTTGAATTCATCCAATCGGAGGGCTCAAGCGCTGCGCCCATCTCCATCAACATAGAGGAAGCGTTCAGTAACGCACAGCAGGCATTTGAAAATGATTTTGCTGAAGTGAAGGGCCAGGAAAACATCAAGAGGGCGTTGGAAATCGCGGCTTCGGGCGGGCACAATGTAATTCTCATCGGTCCGCCCGGTGCTGGGAAAACCATGCTGGCAAAGCGCTTGGCATCCATCCTTCCTCCCCTTTCCATGGAAGAGGCATTGGAAAGCACAAAGATCCATAGCGTGGCGGGTAAACTTCCCGAGCATGCCACCCTCATCACCAAAAGGCCTTTCAGAAGCCCTCATCATTCGATCAGCAATGCTGGCCTTGTTGGGGGCGGTGCCAACCCACAACCCGGAGAGATTTCCCTTTCACACAATGGCGTGTTATTCCTTGATGAACTTCCGGAATTCAAGAGAAATGTACTGGAGGTGATGCGGCAACCCATGGAAGAAAGAAGGGTAACCATTTCAAGGGCAAGGCTGGCCGTTGATTTTCCCGCATCATTCATGCTGGTGGCATCCATGAACCCCTGCCCCTGCGGGTTCTACAATCATCCTGAAAAAACTTGCAACTGCCCTCCAGGGGCTGTTACCAAGTACCTGAACCGCATTTCAGGCCCCTTGCTGGACAGGATTGACTTGCATGTGGAAGTGACCCCTGTTGCTTTTTCAGCACTGGCATCAAAAGAAACCATTGAAAATTCTGCCAGCATCAGGGATCGTGTAATGGCTGCCCGTGCACTACAGGCAGAGCGATACAAAGGAAAAAAGGGAATCTATGCCAATGCGCAAATGGGATCTAAGGAAATGAAAAACATTTGCCAGTTGAATGAAGCGGGTCAACATTTGCTCAAAAATGCTATGGAAAAATTAAGCCTTTCCGCAAGGGCCTATGATAGGATACTGAAAGTTGCAAGAACAGTGGCAGACCTTGCCAACAGTGAAAACATCATGCCTGAACATATTGCGGAAGCCATACATTACAGAAGCCTCGACAGGGAGGGATGGGGAGGATGAATAGTGCAGCGTGGCCTTATACTGTCGGGGTTTCTGTTTCCTCTGTTGGAGCCTTGGAGGCTTCTACGGAAGGGAAAAACCTGCTTTGAAAAATCAAAATGGCAAATACACCTCCAGAAATAGATGCATCGGCAATGTTAAAAACAGGCCTGAAAAACATGAAGGATTCTCCACCCCAGAGTGGAAACCATGATGGAAAATAAGCGTCTTCAATGATGGGCATGTACAACATGTCTACCACCTTGCCATGCAAAAATCCAGCATAGCCGCCTTGAAAACCTTGCTGCCAGATACCATGGGCAAGATTCTGCAGATAGGGATCACTGGCTTCAAATGCCATCCCATAAAACAGGCTGTCGATCAGGTTGCCTATGGCTCCTGCATAGATGAAGGTGACACAGATGATATAACCAACATGGTATTTTTTCTTGATGATGTCCAGAATATAATAGGTACCAAAGCCAACAGCCACCAACCTGAAAACAGTGAGGGCTATCTTTCCCCAGTCACCCCCAAGCTTCCATCCATAGGCCATCCCCTCATTCTCAATAAAATGAAACCTTAACCAGGGAATGGATTGGAACAGGACATTTTCCTGGCCCATGTGGTAACTGGTCTTGATATAAATTTTCAATGCCTGGTCAGCAAGCAGGATCAAAAAAGTCAGGAAAAGGGCGTGTTTGAACTTCAAAATGCAGGTTTTTGCAAATATAATGATAAGCGAACAATGGCAGATGACCCCAAAGGATCATTCACCCAAATAAATCCTCGGAACGCGCTGTGAAATGCCGGTCATGATCTCATAGGGAATGGTACCTGCGGCATTGGCAACAGCAACAATGGAATGGTCCTTTCCAAACACCAAGACCTCATCTTCAATGGTGATGCTGCTTTCATCCGTTACATCAATCATTGTCATGTCCATGCAAACATTCCCAATGGTGCTGAAAGACTTGCCCCTGATCAATACAGTTCCCTTGCCATTGCCCAAGCTTCTTGGAAAGCCATCAGCATAGCCAATCCTGATGGTGGCCACCCTTGTATCTTTTTCCACCACAGAATGGCGGCCATAACCAACAGATTCGCCTTTTTTAACCTCCTTGATCTGTGCAATGGTTGACTTTAGTGAAACAGATTCCTGCAGTTTCAACGCACTGTTTCCCGGATCGATCCCATACAGTCCGATACCTATCCTGACCATATCGTATTCAGCAGATGGATGCCTTCTGATGGCAGCGGTATTGGCCGCATGCTTGATAAAATCATATCCAACATGTGCAGACAAAAGATGGCAAGCATGGTCAAACCGTTGCAGCTGGATGCTGGTAAAATCATCATGGGCAGGGTTCTCAGATGCTACCAAATGTGTAAAAACCGTCTTGATCTTGAATGCAGAAGAACTGCCCAGCAGATCAATGAAATAACCGATATCAGCGGGCTCTAAACCCAGCCTGTGCATGCCGGTATCGAGTTTGATGTGAACTGGAAAATAGCTGATGCCTTCCTGCTGCAGATAGGCGTTCAATTGTTGGGCAAATCCAATGGAATAGATTTCTGGTTCAAGATTGTATTCCACCAGTGATGAGAAAGATGCCGGTGCTGTGTTCATGACCATGATGGGCATCCGGATGCCTGCTTTTCTCAATTCAACGCCTTCATCAACATAGGCCACTGCAATGTAGTTGACATGGTGAAACTGCAACAGGCTGGCCATTTCATAGCTGCCAGCACCGTATGAAAAAGCCTTGACCATGGCCATGAGCCTTGTAGATGGCTTTAACCCAGCTTTGAACTGGTTCAGGTTATGTGCAACACTGGAGAGATCAATTTCAAGCCTGGTTCGATGGTTCTTGCTTTCCAGGAAATGACTCACCTTTTCAAAATGAAATGACCTTGCCCCTTTGATCAAGACCACCTGATCCCTGAAGATTATCCCATTCAGCTGCTGCAACAAGGCTTCTGTATCCTTGAAATAAAAAACCTTCAAGGACGGATGATCAAAACAATTGGCAAAGGCATGGAACTGTTCTCCAACGGCATAGAGCGTGATGATGTTTTTTAACTGGAGGTAGGATGCCAGTTTTTCATAGGCCAGCCGGGCATCGCCAGCAATGCCTGATACATCTGAAAGGATGGCCACCCGCTCACGAGAGGGATGTTGCAATCCTAAAAAATCAAGGGCGCTCATGAGCCCGCTCAGGTCCGCATTATAACTGTCATTGATGATGGTTGATCCATGCTGTCCCTGTTTCATTTCCAGCCGCATAGAGAGTGGCGGAAGATCGTGCATCCTCGGGATAACCTGATCTTGCAATCCCAGCTGTAGACAAATGGCAAAACAATGCAATGCATTTTCTATGGCAGCAGGATCGATATAGGGAATCGAAAAACCGTGGTTGGTTCCTTTGTAATCAACAGAGACAATGGTTCGTCCTGCAATTGCATGATAGGAAACCAAAACATCTGCACCAGGATGGACTCCCCAGGAAAATGCAGCTCGCAGGCCGCCATCCAAGAGCATTTGTTGAACTGCCTCATCCACCAATGGATGGTCCTTACAATAAACCAGCAATTGGGCATCACGAAACAGTTGCAACTTTTCGAATAATTTATCCTTGATGGAATCAAACCCCTCGCCATGGGCCTCCCCAATATTGGTCAACAAACCAATATCCGGAAGAATCATTTTTTGAAGCCTGTCCATTTCTCCAGACTGGGAAATGCCCGCTTCAAAAATACCCAGCTCATGCGTATCCTGCATCTGCCAAATGCTGAGCGGAACACCCAACTGAGAATTGAAACTGCGCGGAGACCTGACAATGTTTTTCTCTTGCTGCAACAAATGATTGAGCCATTCTTTTACAATGGTCTTGCCATTGCTGCCTGTAATGCCAATCACAGGAAATTCAAATTGCTTTCGGTGAGCAATAGCCAATATTTGCAGGGATGCCACAACGTTATCCGTCAATAAAAAACAGGCCTCAGGAAAAGATGCCAGATCAGGAACAATGGAAACCACAAAATTCCTTACCCCTTCCCGGTAGAGCTCATCGATGTACTGATGTCCGTCTCCCTGCTCAGTTTTGATAGCAAAAAAAAGGGTTGTCGGAGGAAATACAAGTTTACGGCTGTCAATCAGCAAATGCTCTACACCCGTCACTGCTGAATGTCCCAGCAGTCTAGTACCCATCAAGCTGCTGATATGTGCGACAGGATGGAGTTTCATGGTGATTATTTTCCCTGTATGGCCTTTTGCCTGTTTACCCTTATGGAATACAATACAGCACCGGAAAGACATGCGATGATCACGCCCAAAGAAACTAGGATGTTGATGTGGATCCCAAAAAACTCAATCAGCATTTTTATACCAATAAAGATCAGGACAACCGCGATGCCTTGTTGCAGATAGTCAAATTTATCCACTGCGCCCTTCAGCAAAAAGAAAAGTGATCTCAAGCCAAGCAGTGCAAAAATATTGGAAGAATAGATCACCAAAATATCATCTGAAGTAAATTGGGCTTTTGCATTTTCCCTGACCAGTGAAACCACCGTAGGAATCGAATCAAGTGCAAATGCAATGTCCACTGCCGCCAACATCAACACCACAACTGCCAATGAAGTAAAATAGAACTTTCCATGATGATTCAGAAAATACCGACCCTCTGGCTCAACTGTGGTTACCCTGAAAAACTTGTTGATGATCTTGTAGATTTTGGTTTCCCCGGGGTCAAATTCAGCCTCATCTTTTTTTACGAACAAATGATACCCAGTATACAAGAGGAAGAAACCGAACAAGTAAAGAATCCAATGAAACCGATCTATCAATTCAATGCCCACCGCAATGAAAATGATGCGGAAAACAATCGCTAAAAGTATACCAATCAGCAATGCACGACCGGCATCTGTTTCCTTTACCCTGAAATAAGTGAAGATCAGGATGAAAACAAAAATATTATCAATACTCAGTGACCACTCCATGAGGTAAGCCGTAAAAAATTTGGTGGCTACCATGGGCGTTTTTTCAAACCATAAAAAAACACAGAACGCTACAGAAAGCCCAACCCAAAAAATGGTTTGCCAAAGGGCTTTTTTCATGCTGATGGATGCGTTCTTCTTGCTCATCAGTCCAAGGTCAAGCACCAATGCACCCAAAAGCACAACGCCAAAAGTCAGGTAAGTAATCTGGTCAACGGTCATGTTGAAAATCAATTGTTAGGGAACAAAGATAATCATTCCAGCATGCCGAAGGGTTAACCCTTCACAGCATATTTTCTTTTCCGTAAAAAGCCATAGATAAAATACAATACCAGTGGAAAGGCAAGAGGTAAAAGGATGTTAAGCAGTTGCCAAAACAACTTGTCATTCTCCAGTTGTTCCTTGTCCAACAAGCGCAACCTGAACGTCTTTGAACGTGCCTCCATGATGGAGGCGCCTCCGGTGAGGTAAAAAAGGCAGTTACTGATGAAATCCCGGTTGGCAAACTGTTGCCGGGTGTAGCTGTTCATGCCCATGGCCATGGGCCCATCCTGCTGGCTGACGGCATTGGTCAAAATATCTGCGTCAGAAATAACAATCATGCTGTTGTCTGAAGCGGCAGCAGAAAGAAATGGTCTTCGGTATTCAACTGCCAGTTGCTGGAGTTCGGCAGATGAAATCCTGTTGGCCAAAGCAGAACGGAATTTGCCTTCGAGGAGCACCGCCACGGCCTTGTTTTTTTTATTGAACTGTGTGAGGTCTTCTTCGGTCTTGATGCTTCTCCACTCTACAAGGGCTGGTGTCTGCAGCGTTCGTGAATAGGAAGATGAGCCCAGGATCACCTGCTTGCGAATGCCGGGTGCTGAAACAGTATCGATGGACTGGGGAAAGGAAGAAAGCACAAAGTCAAGGTTCTTTGAAATGGGATGATCTCCGGTATTTCTCAAGAGCGGTGCATACGGCCAGGGTAAGAGTTCAATTTGAGGTTTGTCTCCAATGCTGCCAATTACTGATGGAACCTTGTCGCATTCGAGGTCTTGCAACAAATCCCTGTTGATCCGCACACCGTATTTGAACAGTTGTTCGTCCAGCTCCAACCCCATATCAAAGGCCACAAAAGACCCGCTGCTGCGCTGGAGGCTGTCCATGCTGGCATAAAGATTGTCTACCGCCCAAAGCAGTTTGCCGCCGTGCATGATGTATTGATCAATTTTCAATTTCTGTGCGGCAGTGAATGGCCTTGTTGGTTTTGCAATCACAAGGGCCGCAAATTCATCAGGAATATAGGCAACGCTGTCAATCGGCAGAATTCTGAAACGATGGTCTTTTCTCAGGACCTTTTCAACCAGGTCGTAAACGCTAAGGTCAAGGGGTTGACCATTGCCGGTCAGGTAACCCACCAATGGAATGGTATCACGTGTCAGCAACATCATCGCCTTGGCAAGCTTGTATTCCATCAGGGCTTCTGCATTGTTCAGCGATTCCAGTCCGTTGAGGTTGCTTTGGCCTTCCAGAAAATCAATGCCAATGGCACCGTTGCTGCCTGTCAATACTGCACCAGGAAAGACAAGGGTTTCTTCGCTCTGCTCCCCTTTTTTCTCCTGCGCTTTCACCTTGGTAGGATTGATGCCCATCCGTTGCAGGGAGTCAAACAGGATGGCTTTCGCTGTGTCTCCCAGGCCTTCGCCAGGCCTTTCAAAAACAACCTCAAATTTTCCGTTGCTGATGGACCTGAAGGATGAACCCATTTCTTCCGCAGCATTGGCCAGCCTTTTGAAACCAGCAGGAATGTCTCCTTCCAGGTAAACCGTCAACGTAAGCGGTTCCGCCAAACTGGCCACCATGGCCTTGGTGGAAGGGGCAAGGGTAAATCGCTTTTCTGCAGTCAGGTCTATCCCTGCATGGAAAAAATAGGACAAAAGGTTCACTGCTGCGATGACCAACAAAGGCAAGAACCAGCTGCGGATATTTTGTATTTTTCTGCTCATCACTTCTTTAATTTGATTTTGGTGATGGTCAGGTAGATGAAAAGGGATATGACAGACAGAAAATAAACCAGGTCCCTGCTATCGATGAAACCCCTGCTTACATTTTCAAAATGATATTTGATGCCAATCAATGAAATATAATACCCCAGCGCTTTCCATGCTTCTATGGTGGCAAGTGATGAAAACAAAGCATAGGCAACATAACAGAGAAAAGCACTGAGCAAAAATGCTGTTACAGCATTTTGTTGGATGCTGCTGGTAAAAAGTCCAATCGCCACATAAATACCGCAAAGCAGAAACAATCCGATATAAGC
>JAIPBY010000066.1 GCA_021738605.1 Chitinophagaceae bacterium
GGCTGGCAGGAGGTGAAGTGGTGTATTGACATCGTCTTTTTCCTGGGCCTTCGGTTGGATAGAAAACAATATGCAGATGGCTGTTCCGAATAGGTATCCTCTTAGCTTCATGATAATCAATTGATCTTGTTGAATGTAGATATTTTTTAAAATCAAATAACAAATGATGTAGCATAAATATCGACAAACATGTTGATTTTACTGCTTTGGATTACCGGGAACGATTGCGTAAATTCTTGGCAGTCAATTTGATGGAAATAGCTGAAAAAGGCGCAATTTGTCCTGCTATATTGCCAAAACCTATAACAGTATTCATTAAAAAAATTGCTATGAATGAAAAAATCTTAAAAAAATTGCGAACGCTGATCGCATGTGCCATGCTCTCCTGCCTCATGGTGCATGCCGTCAATGCCCAGGGTACATCAACCCGTAAAATTGAAGGTGTTGTTATCAACGAACAAAAAGAGCCTTTGCAGGGTGTGGTCATTGAGGATAAAAAATCCAATGCAACAACACTGACAGACGCAAGTGGAAAGTTCAGTATTACAGTAAAGGGCAGCGGCTCTTTGTCGATGTCATACACAGGATATACCACTCAATCTGTTCCTTACAACGAAGCCAGCAAAAATTTAAGCATCGTTCTTTTGCTGGACACAAAAGGACTTGAAGAAGTTGTCGTGGTTGGTTACGCAACGGTAAAGCGTAAAGACGTGACTGGTTCAGTTGCGGGTATCGGTGCAAAAGACATCCGCTCCAGACCAGTAAACAATGCAGTGCAATCCATGCAAGGTAAAGTTGCTGGTGTTGACATTTCATCAAATGAAAGGCCCGGAACTGTTGGCTCAATCAACATTCGTGGCGTCCGTTCTTTGACTGCATCAAATTCCCCATTGTTTGTTGTGGACGGAATTCCACTCACAACAGGCGGTATCGACAACATCAACCCTCAAGATATTGAGACTATCGACGTTTTGAAAGATGCATCAGCTACTGCCATCTTCGGATCCCGCGGGGCAAACGGTGTTATCATTGTTACAACAAAACAGGGCAAATCTGGAAAGGTGGTTGTTAATTTCAATCACAACATCACATCTGAGACCTTGAATGATAGCAGAACAATGTTCAACGCTGGTGATTATATCACATATCGCAGGTGGGCATATTATTATGCAGGCTTGAACCAAACAACCGGTGTAAGTACATACCCCAGGGGAGACCAGCCTGCCATTGCCACAGACAGGGTGTTCTTCGGAGCAACCAGTGATCCTACTGCCTGGAGCAATATTGAAAAAGGATGGGCTTCTGGTACATGGGATGGATCAAAAGTGACAACCACTGATTGGGGAGCCATTGTAAAACAAAGTTCAATAACATCGGATAACCTTTTGAGCGTTAGCGGTGGAACGGATAAATTGAAAGCATACGCTTCATTGGGCTACCTGAACAATACAGGTACAATCAAAGGCCAATCTTTCCAGCGTTATACTGCAAAAGTCAATCTGGACTTCAATGCAACAAGTTGGTTTTCGCTAGGAAGCAACATCAATGTCAATTACAACATGCAGCAATTTGGCCAATCAGGAAGGGGTGTTGCAACCATTGGTAGCCCATCCGGTGGCCTCTATGAATCAGCCAGGTCAATCTTCCCTTATGCTTTACCATATGACGCCAATGGAGATAGAATTCTATTCCCAGGTGGAGACAATGCCATCAAAAATGTTGCAGATGAGTGGTTGTACAATATTGATCAACGCGAGACCCTGAGGACATTTGGTAGCATTTATACACAATTGAATATTGGCTCGGTTATTCCAGTATTGAAAGGATTGAAATACAGGATGAATTTTGGTCCTGATATCTCTCAATATGAGAATGGAGGATACATTGATTCAAAATCAGTAGCCAATGGCGGAAGTACAAGCTGGGCTTCTGTAAACAACGAAAAGAGGTTTTCATATACCCTTGATCATCTTTTGTATTATGACAAATCCATCGGAGAGCACAACTTCGGTTTGACTTTGCTGCAAAGCCAGACAGCATACAAGCTGAACGGTCAGAGCGTAACAGGAAATGGTGTTCCATTGGAAAGTCAGCGCTGGAATGCCCTAACCAGTGGGGTTGTAACAGGTCAATTGACCACTGCATCCAACCTGGTTGAAACGCAGCTGCTTTCATATATGGCCAGGTTAAACTACAGTTTCAAGGACAGGTATTTACTTACTGTTTCAGCCCGTCAGGACGGTGCTTCACAGTTGGCCGAAGGATACAAATACTCTTTGTTCCCTTCAGCAGCATTGGCCTGGAGAGTGAACCAGGAGAAATTCATGGACAATGTGAGCTGGGTGAATGACCTGAAACTGAGAATCGGTGGAGGTGTTACAGGAAACTCCGCAGTTTCTGCATATTCTACACAGGGAGCAGTACTGTCATTGTTCTACCCCAACAATTCATCAAGTGTTGCTGGTGCCATTTTGAATCCTTTGTTGGCCAACAAGGAACTGGGATGGGAAAAAACAACCCAATACAACTTGGGTGTGGATTTCCAACTTTTTGACCGTAGGTTGTCCGGTACAATCGATGTATACAAATCAAAAACCACAGACCTGATCATGCAAAGGACAATTCCTTCGGTGACTGGTTACACAACAACTTTTGCCAATATTGGCGAAACAGCCAACAGGGGTATTGACATCAGCATAACAACTGTTAACATCAAAAACAAAGATTTCAACTGGTCAACTACATTCAATGGATCCTGGCAGAGGGATGAGATTGTCAGTTTGTCCAATGGAAAACAGGACGATATCGGCAACAACTGGTTTATCGGTCAACCCATTGGTGTTATCTATGGATACAAGGCAATGGGTCTTTGGCAGAAAACCGACCAGGCTGAGTATGCCAAGTTCAACGCCAATGGAAATACATTTACACCAGGTAATGTAAGGATCCAGGATGTGAATGGGGACAATAAAATTGATCCAAATTTTGATCGCCAGATCATCGGATGGACCAGACCCAGGTGGGTTGTTGGAATGACCAATTCCCTGGCCTATAAGAATTTCACCTTCGATATTTTCATCTATGGAAGATTAAACTACAAGTATAACTATGGTGGTGAAGTGCAGGCAGCCAGAAGTGTGAACAGGGTCATCAACTATTATAATGAAAACAATACAAACGCTGAATTCCAAAAGCCAATTTTCAATGCAGGTGGAGCGGCAGGAGATGCATTTTTCCCTGCACTGGGTTACCTTAATGCATCGTTCCTGAAAATCCGTAACATTTCAATGTCTTACAACCTGAAAGGAAAATCAGTTTCCAAAATGGGCTTGTCTGATTTGAGGGCATTCCTACAGGTTCAAAATCCTGGTATGCTCACTTCGCAGATCAAGTTTATGGACATGGACGTTGTTGGAAATACCTGGAACAGGGGTTTCACTATTGGTTTAAATGCTTCATTTTAATAATCATGAATATGAAAAAATATTTCAACATCATCAAATTAGCAATAGTTGCTCTTGTCATCATTGCTGGGTCATCTTGTCAAAAAGATTTTCTGAAAGAAACACTTAAAACTGACAGGAGTGCCGAGTTCTTAAAAACTGATCAGGGTATTCTTCAATTGGCTGCAGGAGCCTACTTTCAGGCATTCGCTGTTCCTACCAATGGAGAGTGGTTCTATTCTGCCACCAATTATGGCACAGACGAATTCAGGATTGGAGGCGACCCTTCCAATTCACCATGGAACAATTATGATCAAACCTTCAACTCAATTATTACGGTTGTAAACGGAAATACAGCCGCCGCAAACTTCCAGTGGGATGAGTTGTACAAAGGTATTGGAAATGCAAACCTGTTGATTGAAAATGCAACCAAAAGCACGTCCACTTCAACTGCCATCAAAAGTACATCGCTGGGCGAGGGTTATTTCATTCGTGCATATTTGTACCTGAGATTGGTATCCCAGTATGGCGCAGTTCCTTTGCAGCTGGATCCACTTTCCACTGTAAAACTGGATTTCACCAGGTCGCAGCCTAAGGATGTTTATGCACAAATCATTGCTGATTTGAACAAAGCAAAAGATTTGTTGCCAACTTCCGGTGCTCCTGCCAAAATCACTAAAAACGCTGCTTTGCATTTTCTGGCCAAGGCACATCTTTTCAGGGCCAGTGAGGTGAACAGTGCTTGGAATTCAGCAACACTTGCTACCGACCTGAGCACAGCAGTTACACTTTGTGATCAGGTAATTGCCGGACATCCCCTCGCTTCAGACTTTGGAGCCATTTGGGATTACAGAGGTCCAAATTCAGCCAGCGAAAGACTTCCTGAAATAATCTTATCTGCTCAAATGACCAATGACCTCAATACAAACAGGGGAACGGGTAATACCCAACACCTGTATTTCGTATCCAGGTATGACGTTCAGGATCAGATGGCAAGGGATATCACTGGTGACAGGCCTTTCAGCCGTTTGGCCACCACCTATTACACTTACAGGCTCTATGACATGGTCAACGACTCCAGGTTCTGGAAGTCTTACAGGACGAAATTTGCCCTCAATGGAGCAAGTCCTGTTGCACCCAATGTAAAAGGTGATCTCGGCATCATGTTTGTGATCAATCAGCCAGGTGACACAAGGTATACCCTTTCAAAAATTGCAAAAACTACTGCTGGAACAAATCTTGTCAAGGATGTTTTTGGAACAGGAAAAAATATCCCAACAACCTATGTTGCCTATCCAAATGGTAGAACGACAGATGGTGCTCTGAACACAGATTTGACTACTGCTGGTCAGAGCTTCCCTCCACTCAGCAAACATATTGATGGATCCAGATCTTCACTCAATGAAGTCATTGGCAACCGCGACTTTATTTTGGCCAGATCTGCAGAAACCTACCTGATTGCTGCAGAAGCTAAAATCAGGTTGGCAAAAGCTGGCACTGGAACCTACAATGATGCCCTCCCCTACATCAATGCTGTTCGGGAAAGAGCAAGGTATAAAGCCGGTGAAAACCGTGCAGGATATTGGGATGGAGGAAACACATTGATATCTGCATCCCTTCAATCTCCTGGTGTCGGAAACTCTTTCTTCCCTGGGAATTCATATTATGAATCAAACAATATTCCCGTAACTACTGCTCAGTCTGCAAGCCTTGCCATCACTGACATCACCAAACTACCCAAACAGGATGAGTTCATTTTGACCACACTTGGAGCAAGCGCAACTTATGATAAGATGCTTGGATTGGTGCTGAATGAAAGGTCACGCGAATTGGCTGGTGAATACGTCAGGTGGGCTGATTTGGCAAGAACAAAGACACTGGTAGCCAGGGCAAAAGCATTCAATGTGGATGCAGCGCCAAAAGTAGCAGACCACCATGTTCTACGTCCTGTTCCTCAATCTTTCCTTGATGGTATCCAAGTAAATGGTAAAGGATTGACGGCAACAGAAAAGACTGCCTTGCAGAATCCTGGGTATTGATAAAATTATACCGCTGAATAGCAAAGAGCAACAGGCTATCCTGTTGCTCTTTTTTTATGTAAAAATTACTGTAACAAGTATAAAAGATGATAGGGATGTGATCAGCTATTTAATGCTAACCTCATCATGATATCCGTTTGCTCCTCGTCGCCCAATTTGAAGATGTGCTTATCAAAGGCAACAAATCCATTCTTGGTATAAAATTGTATTGCCCGCTTGTTTTCTTCCCAAACACCTAACCAAACATACGTCTTGCCCATTTGCCCAGCCACTTCAATTGCTTTTTCATAAAGCAACTGCCCAACTTCTTTTCCATGGTATTGCCGCAAAACATAAATGCGTTCAATCTCCAGTGCATGCTCATCCTTGAGCTCTGTTTGGGCCTTACCAACGTTTAATTTCAAATATCCAATCACATGGCCATCATCTTCAGCAAAATAAAAGGCAGAAGCTGTATTGGTCAACTCCGCATTTAGCTTAACATTTGAAAAACTTTGCTCAAGATATTGGGCCAGGTTTTCTGCTGAGTTGACAGCAGCAAACGTTTCTGTGAATGTTTGCCTTCCAATGGTTTGCAAAAGGACAAGATCCTCTACGCGCACATTTCTGATGGTATAGCTCATGGTGCACAATAATAAAGATTTTATCACAAGAATAAATCGTGTTCATTCAGAATGAATTTCTTGATGCTACACCGAAAGCACGAAGATCCTTATGTCAATAGTCTGATTCCCTGTTTCCACCGTTTCCAAAACAGAACGTGTAACATAGGGTTCAAGTTGAACAGCAAACGAAACGGCACTGATCCTTTCTGGCGTTGCAATGACAACGGTTGACCGTTTGTCCAGCAACTGATGAATCAAGCTTAACAAAGCTTTAAACTGCTCCGGATCATAATTGGTATCACTGAACAAGACCGTGTCGGCAGAAAGGTCTGAGGGAAAATCGTTCCAATCCAAACACATCGCCCTAACGTTCTTTAGAGCCAGGTATTGGATATTTTTTTCCATCAGGGCCACCGCTTCAGCAGAATAATCGCTGACCACCAATGACAATGCATCCCTGGCTACTGAAAAGGATGGTAAACCTATGCCTGCGCCTATTTCCAATACATGCCTTGATGCCACCCAACGTGGCTCTCTCTGAAGAAAAGCAGTCAATGCCAATGAAGAAGGCCAGATTCTGGCCCAGAAAGGAAATGCCGCAGCCGGATTGCTGGCTACCAAATGCTCATAAGTCGGCTTCACCTGATCAGGATCAGGCACATGGAACTGCAGTCCAACCTGGAATTCATGCAATGTTATGGGGTAAAGCATCCGAAAATATTCGGTCGCAATATATCCACTAATCTGAAAAAGAATTTTTGTTTGAATTGTAAATTGCTTTTACTTTGTATTTCAAAGTACTTTTTATTCAACGGATATGAACAATCAATTCAAGCCTTTAGATGAAATCAGGGAAATAAGGAGCATCATGGAAAGATCCTCCAGGTTTCAGGCACTCAGTGGAATAGCTGGCGTAGTTGTAGGCTTCATAGCCATTGCAGGTACGGTGATTGCGTATGCCGCATTGGGCCTTTCTTATGATCAGGTTCCTTACGAAGTACCAGGACAGGACCAGTACTCCGCCATGCAAATGAATGGAACCTTTTTGTTGTTTGATGCCTTGGTCGTCCTGATCTTGTCGGCCGCTACAGGCATCTTTTTTGCAGTAAGAAATGCAAAAAAGAAAGGATTGCCTGTATGGGACAATGCTGCCAAACGCCTTCTGATCAACTTTGCAATACCACTGGCTGCTGGTGGAGCTTTCTGCGCAATATTGTTTTACCATGGTCATTTCGCCCTGATGGCACCTGCTACCTTGATTTTCTATGGCATGGCACTGCTGAATGGAAGCAAATACTCCATTGATGATATCCGTTACCTGGGAATCATAGAGATTGTCATCGGATTATTGGCAGCAGTCTTCATAGGCCATGGATTGATTTTTTGGGCTTTGGGATTTGGCTTGGTACACATCATCTATGGCATTAGGTTTTATATTAAATACGAGAAGTGAAAAATTTCATCGGGGATCTGAACAAGGCATTTGAAAGCAGGGTGAGATTGGGCATCATGTCTATCCTGATGGTCAATGAGCAGGTTGACTTTAGTGCGATCAAGGAACAATTGCAAGTGACCGATGGCAATATCGCCAGTCATATCAGTGCATTGGAAAAACTGGATTACATAAAAATTGAAAAGAAATTCATTGGCAAAAAACCGAATACTTCATATGCCGCAACGCTTAAAGGGAAAAAAGCTTTTCATGAACATTTGAATGCCCTTGAGGCCATTATCCGTCAATCAAATTAAATTAAATAGAACAACTGTAAACACATAAAAAAACCATCGTATGTCAAACATAGACACATTGCAAATAAAAACAGTCATCATTGCTAACATAAACAACCCCAATGAACTGGAAAGAATTTACCGAAACAATAAAACAGGCTTTACACAGGCATTTGAATCCGCTTATCCCGATATAAATGAAAATGCTGTAGCCCAGGTTTGGCATGAAAGATTACACTACAAGCAAGAGGAAATATCATGGGGCAAGAAAAATGAACTGTTATTTGTTGTGATTGTCGCGCTGACTGCAGGATTGATGGCCAAATTGCCTGAAATATTTTCGATCAATGAGGAACGTTTTTATTCGCGCAATATCGCATTCATCGTTTTCCCATTCCTGATTGCCTACTTTTCATGGAAAAATAAACAGACCGTCCGTCAACTGATTTTGCCCTTCATTACAATTTCATTGTCACTCATCTACATCAATATTGTACCCGGAAAAAAAGAAACGGATGCCATCATATTGGCCTGCATACACCTGCCATTCATGTTATGGGCGATTGCAGGATACACGTTTATTGGAGGAAATCTTAAAGATGCCCAAAAAAAGATAGGGTATCTGCGCTTCAATGGTGATTTCGTTGTAATGAGTGCGCTTATTGTTTTATCAGGAATCATCTTCAGCGGTCTGACCATAGGACTTTTTGACATCATCCATGTTGATATTACAAAGATCTATTTCCAATACATTGTAATTTTTGGTCTTGCGGCTGTTCCAATGGTTGGTACTTTTTTGGTCTTGAACAATCCTCAGCTGGTAAATAAAATATCTCCTGTCATAGCAAGAATATTCACACCCTTTGTTTTGGTCACTTTAATCATTTTTATTTCATCGGTGATCTATACAGGGAACTATCCATACGATGACAGAAACGCTTTGATGATTTTCAATGGATTGTTGATTGGTGTGATGGCCTTGATCCTGTTTTCTGTGAGTGAAGTCACCAAAAACGACAAAAGTCGAACCAACCTCGCCATCCTATTGGGCCTCTCAGCCTTGACGATTGTGATCAATGGAATTGCCCTCTCCGCCATTTTGTTCAGGCTTCAGGAGTTTGGCATCACGCCGAACAGAATCGCAGTGCTGGGTGCTAACCTGCTCATACTGGTTAACCTGTCTCTGGTTTCTTACAAACTCTTCAAGATTGTGATGAACAAAGGCGAAATTGAAGACCTGGAAAAAAGCATGACCATCATGCTGCCGGTATACGGGATCTGGGCATGTATTGTAAGCTTCGGCTTTCCTTTGCTGTTTGATTTTATGTGAAAAGCATAAATTTGCGCATGTCTAATGCCTCAAATGATCCTTTACACGGGAAAACTCTGGAAGCTATCGTTACCGAACTGGTAGCCTACTTTGGATGGGAAGACCTTGGGCAGCATATCCGCATCAATTGCTTTAATAGTAACCCCAGCATTCAGTCTAGCCTGAAATTCCTCCGTAAAACCCCTTGGGCGAGAACGCAGGTGGAAGATCTATACATCAGGATGAACATCAGGGGCAATGGTTCCACAAAACCTTGATGAATCATACTGTTCATTGAAAAACCCAATTGAAGAGGTTATCCTACCTTTGTACAAATGAATATTGTACTCTTCGACGGAATTTGTAATCTCTGCAATGCATCAGTTCGCTTTATCAGCAAGCACGATAAGAACAGTAAAATACAATTTGCTTCACTCCAAAGTGAAAAAGCCAAAGAACTGTTGAAGAATTCTGCGTTCAACAATGAAAACTTAAATTCCATTGTTTTCATTGCAGATCAAAAAATATACCTTAAATCAGATGCAGCCATTGAAATTGCGAAAATGTTGGATGGATTTCCCAATTATTTGAAATATTTCCAATTCATCCCAAGACCCATCAGGGATTTTGTATATGACATGATTGCCAAAAATAGGTACCGGTTCTTTGGAAAAACCTGCTCCCTTGAACACTCAAATCAAATCAAATGAAAAAATCATTCCTGGCCTGTCTGCTCTTGTTTTCATTCAATGCAACAATGAATGCACAGTCAAATCCCCAGCTGATAAAGGCAACCAATGAATTTTTGCTGACACTGAGTGATGTGGAGATGTCCAAAACCATTTATGCATTCGATAACCCCGCACGGTTGAAATGGACCAACCTGCCCGTCGGGATGGAGGCACGTCCTGGTATTCAGTACGGATCCCTCACTGACAAAAGCCGCCTGGCCTATCACCGTGTACTGACAGCAATGCTCAGCTCACAGGGGTATCTGAAAACCACCAGCATCATGCAATTGGACGATATTTTGAACATGCTCTACCAACAGGCATTCGATGATGGGAAAATTACCGACAAGACACTGAAAGGCATGCAGAACCTCAAGTGGGCACATGGAAACTACTACATCACCATTTTTGGAAAGCCGGCAGACAATGAACCCTGGGGCCTGAATTTTGGCGGTCATCACATAGCGCTGAGCATGACTTCTGATGGTAAAAAAATCAGCATGTCGCCCTACTTTATCGGAACAGATCCTTCAGAGGTGAAATCCGGAAAATATGCAGGCTTGCGGATCTTGAGCAAAGAAGAGGATTTGGGTTTTATGCTGGTTCAATCCATGTCAGCCCAACAAAAAGCGCTTGGTGTCTTGAACCGCGCTGTCCCGAAAGACATCATCACAAACCCAAAAAGCAGCCAGCGGATCGACAGCAATTATGGGATCCAGGCCAAACAATTCACAAAAGACCAGAAGGAAGTCCTGCAGTTGTTGATCCAAGAATTCGTGCACAATTTTGAACACGAAAAGGCGCATCAACTCATGGACAAGATTATCAAATCAGGCATTGAAAAAATTTATTTCGCTTGGATTGGAAGTCTGGAGAACAACAAGCCCCATTATTATATCCTGAATGGCCCTGACTTTTTGATTGAATACGACAATGTTGGATTCAGCAATGATGGCAACCATATTCACGCCATCTTGAGAGAAAAAGGCAATGATTTTGGCGCAGATATCCTGAAACAACATTACCTGGATTCAAAGCACTGATCTGCCTTCACTATTGGATTCAATTCACAATCAGGCTTTCGTATAAACAATTGACCGTCTTCCTGATCACAGTATTGTATCCTTCTGAATATCCTGGGGCGCAGCCGTTGCTGATGACAACTATACCGAACTTCTCCTCTGGCTGGAAAAACATGGCACTGAACAACCCGTAAGCCACACCAGTATGCCCTTTCAAGGTTTTACCTGGTATCATTTTGCTAGTGGTTTCTATTGCAAAGCCATATCCTTCTTCTGCAGACAGGGCTGTTTGCATTTGTTGCGCACTCTTTTTGGAGATGACTCTTTTCCCTTTGTATTTTCCATAATTGCTATGCATCATCATGTACATGGCAAGGTCAGTGGCAGAAATTTTCATGCCACCGGTGGGGGAAAAAACAGGCGTAGTATACCCCATCACATAATTGGAAATATCTTTCGCACGGCTGGTATAGGCACCCTCCGACAAGACAAATTTTGTTGAATCTGCCCTGTACTCATAGATGGATGCAAAACGCGATTTATCCAACTTGTCTACGTCATATCCTCCATACAGTTCAAGGGGATCCAATACATGGTTTATTACGTATTGATCGAATCGTTCTCCTGATACCTTTTCAATAATGGCACCAACCATGTTGAAATTCAGGTTGCAATAGGCATAGCCCTTGCCCGGTTGATAATTGCTATACGATTTAGCCCAATTGGGATTCTTTGCAGGATTGATGGCATCAAGGCTGAAATAACCCTGGCTGTCATTGATGGAAGACAAA
>JAIPBY010000067.1 GCA_021738605.1 Chitinophagaceae bacterium
CCAACTCTATCTTCTCCGCATCATATCCTGCACATTCCTGGCGGATGTCCTGTTCAATCCGAACCGCAGTAACATAGAATTCCTCATTGTACCATCCGGCTGCGGTATAACAAAACAGGGGCAGGGTTTCTGCATCAGTTGCCGTTTCAAATGCGGCAATAAAAGTGCCGGTATGGGCTGGAGGGATAAAGGCAGCAACGGCCCAGCCTTTTTCGCACAAACGCATGTCGCCTGTTTCCACATCGATGCCAATGCCTTTTCTGCCAGGCAATTCATAGAGAGAGCCGCCATCAGGAAGCTTGATCCACTCCTCAATTTCTACAGGAAATGCATCCCAGCCAGCACGCCCAATGGCATAGAGCGATTCATCCTCAAAAATATTTCCCTTTCCGTCTGAGTAAAGTAGATAAGGCGTTTGTGAGATAGGCATCTGCAAATTTAAGGCTTAAACCTTTAACCTCCCCAGACAGTATTCATTAAACTCATCACTCTCCACTTCATACTCATCATCTTCCTCATCGTCTGTATAGCGTTGAAAGACTTTGTTGTTCTTGAAATCCATGGTCAGCAAATCATCTTTGATGATGACATTGTTTAATTCAGCCCAGTTGTATTTTTTCGGGAACAAGCCGCTCATCACAATCCCGGCTTCAGAGAAACCAATTTCCTTGTTTTTCCTGAGGTATTTTTCAGCAATCCCTGCAAGGATGAAAAGACTTTCGACATAGCCAGTTTCTGCAAAAAAAGAAAGGCCGACCCCTGCACAAACCAGCAAAGTGGCGAAGCTGATTTTTTTCTTTTTTCTTTTTTCTACAAAATTGGAGGCCATCAATGCAACGATGATGAACAACGAAAAAAATACTCCCCAGTCAGTAGGCTCCCGGTAAATGGTAACCAAAAAAATGATGATCGCCAATACTGACAACAACCAGCCTGTTATTTCAATGGTCTTTCGGTTGTGATTCTTCAGCACTACCACATAATCGTGTACTGTATTTTTCTTCATGGGATCAATTGTCGCTCAACATGAGGTTACACATTTTGAAGAGTACGCGCGCTCCAACATTCTCATCCCATCCGTCTTTGCTGGTGCCGGTTTCGCTGAGGTCAAATCCAATGATTTTTCTACCACTGGTGAGGATTTTTTTGAACAGATAACTCAGCTGTTCCATTTCAAACCCACCGGGGACGGGTGTTCCCGTATGAGGACATAGCTTGGGGTCCAGTCCGTCTATGTCGTAACTGATGTAGACGTTCTGCGGCAACTGGTTGATGATTTCATCTGAAAGTTGAGCCCAGGTAGCCCCTTCAAATTGTCGCTCACGGATACCCCTTTCGAGATAAGTGATGACACGGAATTCGCTATCACAGATATAGTTCCACTCAGCTTCACAATAATCACGGATGCCCAATTGTATTAGTTTGGTAACATTGGGAAAGTTGTTGAGTACATTATACATGATTGATCCATGCGAATGGTCCAGTCCTTCATAAGATTTGCGAAGGTCGCAGTGCGCATCGATTTGCAGGATGCCGAAACTTTCATGTTTTTCTGCAAGTGCTTTGATGAACCCGAAAGCAATGCTGTGGTCTCCTCCAAGCAGGCCAACTTTTTTGCCCTTGTTCAACTGATCTATGCATTTTTGGTAAACCCACTCAGTAATCATGGCACAACCTTCGTTGACCTCTTTCAAGGTTTTGCACATGAACTTGTTGGTCTCGATTTTTTCACCTGAATTGATGAAGTTGAGGTAAAGTTCATTTTCCTTCCTGAGGAAGTCGTTTTTCAGCAGCATCTTCTTATCAACTGGCTCCATAAATACACCTTTCTTCCAACTGTTCATGAATTGGCTGTCATAAAGGTCAACCTGGAGGCTTGCCCTGAGGATCTGCTCCGGTGCACGGGCTGTTCCACCTTTGAAACTTACGGTAACCTCCCATGGTACAGGAATGATGATGAGTTCAGCGTTTTCATTGGTATACGGAAGTCCGAATAGGTTGTTATTCGCTACACTGACCCCATTGGGGTCGAACCGGGAAAGATCTGCGATCATTGTAAGGGTTATTATGCTTTTGGGTAAGGCAGGTTTTTTCGTGAAAACGCTGCAAGTTAAAGTAAAAAGAGGATTGCTTTTTGACTAACTTCGCATCTATACATTTACTATGAAAAAAATGCATATTCTCGGGTTGGTACTGATTGCGGGAGCAATTGCAGCCCTTTTGACCTTGATGGATGACATAAGTACCTACGATTCAATTGCTTCTGCAAGAAAAAAGGAAGGGAAATTTGTACACCTGATTGCAAAAGTGGATACATCCAGCGCAGTAATATATGACCCGATCAAAGACCCCAACTACCTTGCCTTTACGGCCATTGACTCTTTGGGGGCTTCTACCAAAGTGGTTTACAAGAATGCAAAACCCACTGATTTTGAAAAAAGCCAGCGTGTGGTGATGAAAGGATCCATGGTAGGAGAGACGTTTGAATGCCAGGAAATCATCCTTAAATGTCCGTCAAAATATACTGATGAAAAAGGCCCCGGAGCGCCTCGCATGACCGCTGAAACACCGATGAAGACAACGGAATAGTGCAACAAAACATTGAAACAACATGATCAAATTTAACGGGGAGCATTTGCTCATAGGACAGATTGGTTATTTCCTAACTTTGCTTGCATTTTGCTCTGCCCTTGTTGCAGCCTATTCCAATTTCAAGGCTGCAGGCGCCAAGGACATGATGGAGGAACGTTCCTGGCAGCGGCTGGCAAGAGTTTCTTTTCTTACCAATGTTGTTGTGGTGATTGGCCTGTTTCTTACCCTTTACCTGATCATCTACAACCATTATTTTGAGTACAAATATGCACACCAGCACTCCAAGCGAAGCCTGGACATGCAATATCTTTTGAGTTGTTTCTGGGAAGGCCAGGAAGGAAGTTTTATGCTTTGGGGATTCTGGAATGCGATGCTTGGTCTGGCATTGATCAGGTGGGCCAAGAAATGGGAGTTTCCTGTGATGACAGTGATGAGCATGGTCCAGTTGTTTTTGGCCAGCTTTCTGATCGGCATTTATTTCTTTGACATCCGCATCGGAACCAATCCATTTGTGTTGATGCGCAATGAGTTTCCGGATGCCCCCATTTTTCAGGATGCCGATTACCTGGCCAAATACCTTACTGACGGAAACGGGTTGAACATCCTCCTTCAAAATTACTGGATGGTCATCCATCCTCCAGTGCTGTTCCTTGGCTTTGCGTCTTCTGTTGTTCCTTACGCTTTTGCAGTGGCAGGACTTTGGAAAAAAGACCATGCTGGATGGGTAAGACCCGCCATGCCATGGGCATTGTTCTGTGCCGGAATCCTCGGATTGGGAATCATGATGGGCGCAGCCTGGGCATACGAGTCTTTGACTTTTGGGGGATATTGGGCCTGGGATCCGGTTGAAAATGCCTCGATGGTGCCCTGGCTTTTGCTGGTGGCTGGTATACACACACTTCTGATTTTTCAAAGTACAGGTTATTCTCTGAAAGCAAGTTACCTGTTCATTTGCCTTTCATTTTTGCTGGTATTGTACTCTACTTTCCTGACCCGTACAGGCGTACTCGGAGACACCTCTGTACACTCTTTTACTGGAGAAGGCAGTACGCTCTACTGGCACCTGATCATCATGCAATTGTTTTTCATCCTCTTACCATTGATCCTTTATTTTCGCGACCGGAAAAATGTTCCTGTGGTGGTGAAGGAAGAAAGCATGAATTCAAGAGAGTTCTGGATGTTCGTAGGATCTTTGCTTTTGTTGATTTCAGGCCTCTACATCATCGTATTAACCTCCCTTCCTTTTTTCAACAAATTGTTTGGCACTAGCTGGGCCATTGGAAAGGATGTAGAATATGTCTACAACAGGATCATGATTTTGGTAGCCATCATCATTGGTCTGCTTACTGCCATCACCCAATATTTCAAGTACAAGGACACCACAAGAAAATACATCTGGTCAAAGCTGTTGATTCCAACCATCATCTCTGCGGTATTGGCCGCCCTGGTCAGTATTTTTGGTGGTATTGATTACGACAATTATGGCGCAGGTTTTCTTGCCGCCATCCACCTTGCCCTTTGGACAGCCATTTATGCTGTGGTGGCCAACGCAAGTTATTTGGCTGTTGTGTTGAAATGGAAAATGAAAGCAGCCGGCTCATCCATCACCCATTTTGGTTTCGGATTGATGCTTGTTGGTATTTTGATTTCTTCCGCCAAAAAGGAATTGATCTCTGAAAACCGCACCGGTATTGCTGTTCCAGGCTTGAAAGATGCTAAGGGGCGTGATGAAGATCCACTTGAGAACATCACCCTTATCTACAATATTCCCACCCCAATGGGAAAGTATACCGTTACCTACCTGGGGGATTCTACAGAGACGAAGAACAACAAGGTTTATTTTAAGGTCAAGTTCATCAAAACCGATACAACAGACAACAGCATTGCCGAGGAATTTGACGTTACACCCAATGCGTTTTTGATGAAGGGCGAGGAGGGAACACAGCTTTCATCTAACCCCGGAGCAAGGCATTATTTGTCCAACGATGTATTTGTTTACATCACATCCTGGCTGAATCCTGACAATATAAAAGATACTGCCAGTTTTAATTATAAGCCAGTGAATGCCGGTGACACGATTTATTATTCAAATGGATTTATAGTGGTTGACCGCGTGCTGGCAGCCAACAAATATGACAACAAGGAATTGCCATTGGTAGACAGTGCCTGGCTTTCTGAGCTGACGGTTTATTCTAAGGAAGGCCGAAAGTTTCCTGCAACGCCCGCCTATTTCATTAAGGATGGTGGGGCTTCTGGAAAGACTGACACCATCATGGAGCAGAACCTGGTATTGACGCTGAATAAACAGCCTTCAGGTGCTGTTGAGCTTGGTGTTAAGGAGTCCAATGCTGTGATGCGCTACATCACCCTCAAAGCCTACCGTTTTCCGTGGATCAACCTCCTTTGGCTGGGTACGGTGATCATGGTGATTGGATTCATGATCAGCATGTATTTCAGGTTGAAGAGTAAGTTGTACGCAGTATAATTTTTGTAACTTAGGTTGTGCGCAAGTTGATCCTCATATTGCTTGTATTATTTTCCCTTGAATCAATGGGCCAATCAAAGTATGGGCCTAATGATACCCTCGTGGTGCCCTATATTGTTTACAATGGCGATACCATGACCTATGCCCAGCTGGACATGGTGTTGGTTTGGGGCAAAATGTCCAATGCCCAAAAAAAAGCCAACAGGGAATGGACCAGGCTGAGGAATGCTGTGTATGTTACCTATCCTTATGCCAAAAAAGCCAGTTATATCATCAATGATGTCAACAGCAACCTCAAGCATATTATTGATGAAAAGAAAAGAAAGCAATACCTCAGCTCACGGGAGAAAGTCTTGAAAAAAGAATTCACCGAGCCCCTGACCAATCTTTCTGTTTATCAGGGAAAGATCCTGATGAAGCTCATCAACCGTGAAACCAGCAATACCTGTTACGAGCTGGTGAAGGAATACAAGGGGGGCTTTTCCGCGAAGTTCTGGCAAACCATTGCCTGGGTCTTTGGCGGCAGTCTCAAACAGAATTATGATCCCAAAGGGGAGGACGCTGAAATGGAACAAATCGTACTGGAGGTTGCCAGGATGTACGGACATGCTTCCTGATTCTGTATCTTTGCCGCGTAAAAACAGCACATGAAACTTTTTGTATTGGCGATAGGCGTTCATCCTGACGATGTGGAGCTAAGTGCTTCCGGTACCTTGATCAATGAAGTACGCAAGGGCAATGCTGCTGGCGTAATCGATCTTACCGCTGGAGAGCTGGGTACACGCGGTACCGCTGAAACCCGTGCGGCAGAGGCGGCTCTTGCTGCAACCCTGATGGGATTGTCTGCTCGTGAGAACCTGGGCATGCGGGACGGATTTTTTAAGAACGATGAGGAACACCAGATGAAGGTGATCCAGGCCATCAGAAAATACCAGCCCGAAGTTGTACTGGCCAATATTTTGGACGACCGTCACCCCGATCATGGCAGGGCCGGACGTTTGGTGGTGGATGCTGCCTTTCTTTCAGGGCTTAGCAAAATTGAGACCTTTGATGAGAATGGAGCACCCCAAAAAAGGTGGAGGCCCAAGCATGTCTTGCATTATATCCAGGACCGTTTTTATGAGCCGGATCTGGTTGTGGACATCACCGATGTTTTTGAACAGCGGATGGAAGCCATCAAGGCCTATGGCACACAGTTTCATACCAACCCTGATTCAAGCAAAGGAACCCAGACCTATATTTCAACGCCTGATTTCCTGGAGGCATTGATTTCCCGGTCCAGGCTGATGGGTAAACGCATTGGGGTAAAATTTGCTGAAGGGTTTGTAACTCAGAAAAACATTGGGATCAAAAGTTTGGAAGATTTGGTGCTTAATGAAACATAGTTGGGATATGAATCTTTAGTGTTGAGGAGATTGGTGATGGTAAGACAGATGAAAAAACAGAATTGATCAATAATCAAAGTTGAGTTATGTCAAAAGTCAATGTTGGACTTGTTCAGATGGGCTGTACTGCTGATGCAAAAGAAAATGTTTCCAAAGCCATTGTCGGCATCAGAAATGCCGCAGCCCAGGGTGCACAAATCGTTTGCCTTCAGGAATTGTTCACCTCCCTTTATTTCTGCGATGTGGAGGCTTATGAAAATTTTGAGTTGGCAGAGGCCATTCCAGGTGCAACAACAGATGTACTCTCCACTGTAGCCAAAGAAACCGGTGTGGTGATCATTGCATCATTGTTTGAAAAACGCGCACAAGGGCTTTATCACAATACCACTGCGGTGATTGATGCAGACGGCACCTATCTTGGTAAGTACAGAAAAATGCACATTCCAGACGATCCTGCTTATTACGAAAAATTTTATTTTACTCCAGGAGACCTTGGTTACAAGGTTTTTGAAACCAAATTTGCCAAGATTGGTGTATTGATCTGTTGGGACCAATGGTATCCTGAAGCAGCCAGGTTAACCAGTCTGATGGGAGCTGAAATTCTTTTCTTTCCAACTGCCATCGGTTGGGCAACATCGCAGGATGAAGCCACCAATACCGAACAATACAATGCCTGGCAAACCATCCAACGCAGCCACGCCATTGCCAATGGCGTACATGTGGTCAGTGTGAACAGGGTTGGGTTTGAACAGGATGGTGCCATGAAATTCTGGGGAGGCTCATTTGTTTCCAATCCCTTTGGAACCCTTCTCTCAAAAGCATCTCATGAGAATGAAGAAGTGGTGGTAACTGAAATTGATCTTGACAAAACCGACAGCTACCGCACACATTGGCCCTTCATGCGCGACAGAAGAATTGATAGCTATGGTGAGATTGTAAAGCGATTTATTGACTAAGGTTTCAACCCCTTTAACTATATGACCCCCAAATCCTTAGGATACTATTTCCCCGCAGAGTTTGCACCACATCAAGCTACCTGGTTGAGCTGGCCCCACAAGGAAGCCTCATGGCCTGGAAAGATTAATGCCATATTTCCATCTTATGTTGCGTTCATCAAAACCTTGACAAGGTTTGAGGGAGTTAATATCAATGTTGTTGATGAGGCCATGAAGCAGCGCGCCACGGCAATGCTGGAAGCGGCTGGAATAGACATGGGTAAGGTTGCATTCTTCCTGCATCCCACCAACGATGCCTGGTGCAGGGATCATGGCCCGGCTTTTCTGTTGAACAAATTGGAGCCAAAAAAGAAAGCCATAGTGGATTGGAACTACAATGCCTGGGGAAACAAGTATCCTCCTTTTGACCTGGATGATGTCATTCCAACCCTGATTGGTAAACAGCTCGGGTTGCCTGTATTCAACCCCGGGATCATCATGGAAGGTGGTTCTGTAGATTTCAATGGCGCCGGTACAGTAATTACTTCAACAGCTTGTTTGTTGAATCCCAACCGCAATCCTGATTTAAGCCAGGCGCAAATAGAACAATACCTGATGGATTATTATGGCCAAGACCAAGTCTTGTGGGTGGATGAAGGCATCATCGGTGATGATACGGATGGGCACATTGATGATACAGTACGTTTTGTGAATGAGGATACGGTCATCACGGTGGTTGAAGAAAATACAAATGATGATAACTATGCCTTGCTTCAGCATAACTTGAAGCAGCTCAAGTCAATGCGTTTATTGAATGGGAAACAATTGAATATTGTGGAGATTCCCATGCCTGATCCTGTGATTTGGGAAGAGCAAATGTTGCCCGCTTCTTATGCCAATTTTTATATCGCCAACAACCAGGTTGTTGTTCCAACATTCAGGGCTGATAAAGATGATAAGGCCCTACAGATCATTCAAGATTGTTTTCCTGATCGAGAAATTGTAGGCATCGATTCAACCGATATCATCTGGGGGCTGGGAAGTTTTCATTGTCTTAGCCAGCAGGAGCCTTTGTAATCTATATCCTGTACATTGCTGAAATAAGCCTGGGTTGAATTATACCATACTATTCTCAGGAATCATCTGATGAAGCCATGCTTCTCATCACTCGCAATATTGTGCACATCCCACTCAACCCTTTTTTCAAAAGGGTTTTTTCGTACTGTACATTGAGCTTTGGAACAGATTCTACACGAGAAGTCGAGGCAGCCGTCTGCATGAACAAATAACTCGACACTTTCCCCGAATTCATTTCTTGCAATCGCTGAAAAAGCATCTACCTCATTGTGGGCCTCATGGACATTGAGGTACCAGGGAACGGTCAGGTGACAATCTACATGGATTACTGAGCCGAATTTGATGATGCGGAGGTTGTGAAGGTCAACCCAATTTTCCCTTCTGTCTGCATTCATCCTTGATACCAATTTCTCCAGCAGTGCATGGTCAGCTTCGTCCATGATGCCCGCAATGGAGCTCCTGACAATGGTATATCCGGTATAGATGATGAAGAAGGCAAATCCAATGGCAACGGCACTGTCCAGCCAGATCCAGTTGGTCCAAAGGATTATCGCCATACCGATGACAATACCCACAGTAGAGTAGGTATCGCTTTGGAGATGTTTCCCAGAAGCCACCAGGGCCAGTGAATTGTTTTTCTTTCCTGTTTTGATGGCATACCATCCGGTGATATAATTGATGATGGCGGTGAATCCAATGATGGCCATTCCTGTATCCAGTTTTTGGATGACATGGGGATGGATGAAATTGTTGATGGCCTCATAAATGATGACCAGTCCTGCTATGCCAACAAGACTACCCTCTACCGCAGCAGAAACGAATTCCGCCTTGCCATGCCCATAAGGATGTTCCTTGTCTCGGGGTTTAGAAGCAACATACAAGCTGTAAAGGCTAATGAACCCTGCCACCACGTTAACCGTGCTTTCCAGGGCATCGGTGAGTACCGCTACTGATTGTGTCATCCACCATGCAACCAACTTGAAGGCAAACAATACTACTGCAACAATGGCTACAATGCGCTGGATCCTGTAATTGAGTTGGGCATGTTCACCGATCATGGGATAATTTGGTTGAATATATCAAAATGCAGGCTGTCAAAAAACTTATTCGCGGGTTTCGTGTTTTATTTTATGGTAAACCATAATTTCTTTTCATATTCGCAACCATGGGAGTAAACAAGGCAGCTTACGAAAAATTGATGGGGGAGATGCAAAACTCAGGTGCAACCTTGATTGCAGTTTCCAAGACCAAGCCATCAGAAGATATCATGGAATTGTATGACCTGGGGCACCGTGATTTTGGCGAAAATTATGTGCAGGAATTGGTCAAGAAACAGGCTGAGCTACCCCAGGATATCCGCTGGCATTTCATAGGCCACCTACAATCCAATAAAATCAAGATGATTGCCCCTTATGTTCACCTTATTCATGGGGTTGACAGCATTAAGTTGTTGGAAGCCATTGACAAAGAGGGCAGGAAACTGAATAAGGAAATCAACTGTCTTTTGCAGGTTCATGTGGCCAAGGAGGAGACAAAGTTTGGCTTGGATCTTGTAGAAGCCAGACAAGCTGCCACCATGTATTTTCTTGAAAAAAAATATCCTAACGTTGGCCTTTGCGGCATCATGGGAATGGCCTCTTTCTCTGAAGATGAGGCACTCCTCAAGCAAGAGTTTGGTGCATTAAAAACCTTGTATGACGAAATCAAAACGCTTTATGCAGCTGACGCCGCGGCTTTCAATACCCTTTCAATGGGAATGAGCGGTGATTATCCCATCGCCCTGGCTTCTGGCAGCAACATGATAAGGGTGGGGAGTCTTTTGTTTGGCGCCAGAGGCTAGCGCGTTTTCCCTGCATAATCCACCACCAAATTACAAAAAGCCTTTACGCCTACATCCAGCATGCTGTCGTCGATGAAGAAGTCAGGTGTATGATGTGGCGCTGCTTTTGAAGGGTCTGTGCCTTTGGGCATGCCACCGAGGTTAAAGAAAAATGCGGGTGCTTTTACACCAAAAAAAGAAAAATCTTCTGCACCGGTGGTCCAGATGCCTGCTGTAGCATTTCCCTTTCCTGCCGCCCTTTCCAGAGAAGGAACCATGGCGGCAACCAATGCCGGATCGTTATAGGTTACAAGTGTCTTGGTATCAATCATCACATCCACTTCAGCACCCCAGGCCTCTGCCACATTCTTTGCAACCAATTTTATTTTTTCGTGCACATCTTTCTGCATTTTGCTGTCAAGGGTTCTGATGGTCCCTTCCAGTTCAGCTGTTTCAGGAATGATATTGGCCCTTACACCGCTGTGAAACTTGCCAACAGTAATCACCACAGGGGCGACAGTCAGGTCTTGCTGACGGCTCACAATGGTTTGAAGGTTGTTGATGATTTGTGTGCCCACAACAATGGGGTCGATACCCGTCCATGGGGTTGATCCATGGGTCTGCTTTCCTTTGATTTTGATGGTAAACCAATCAGAGGAGGCCATCATCGATCCACTTTTGTATTTGATCTTTCCAATTTCAAGCGCAGATGAAATGTGCAGTCCGAAAACGGCATCCACTTTTGGATTGTCCATCACACCCTCTTTGATCATCAACGGTGCGCCGCCTTCCTCATCACCGGGAGGTCCTTCTTCTGCTGGCTGGAAAAAGAATTTAACTGTACCTGAAATATCTTTTTTCATGCCTGCCAATACTTCCGCAGTGCCCATCAGGATGGAGGTATGTGTGTCATGACCACAGGCATGCATCACAGAAACAGGTGTGCCCATATAATCTGCCGTCACCGTTGATTTATAGGGAACATCAACCCTTTCCTTTACAGGCAGTCCGTCGATGTCCGCGCGCAGCGCGATAACTGGTCCTGGTTTCCCGCCACGCAGTACTCCCAAAACGCCGGTCTTGGCGAGAAGGGTTACTTCAATCCCCAGGCTTTTCAAATGATTGGCAATGTATTGCTGGGTTTTGAACTCCCTGTTTCCCAACTCCGGATTTTGATGCAGATGCCTTCTCCATTCGATGAGTTTAGGTGAGATGGCCTTGGACTTGCTGTCAATGGCCGCTTCCATGGGGGATTGTGCCTGGCTATAAATGCCTGAAAAAAGCAATGCTGT
>JAIPBY010000068.1 GCA_021738605.1 Chitinophagaceae bacterium
ATTCAGCAGTTGCAAAGGAAAAGCCCCGATATTATACCCGGCTCAAAGGAGATGGAAGTTTTCTTTTCAGCAATCTCCGCCCAGGGGCATACAATCTCTTCGCCATCAAGGATGCAGACGGTGGCAAAAAATATGACCAATCCAGCGAATTGATTGCATTCCTGAACAGCCCCATCAACATTGGCAAGGATACATCCACAGTTTTATATGCTTTCGAAGAGGAACAGGAAGTAAAACCTGCACCAAAATCAACTGCAAAGCCAGCTATCACCAATAAAAAGGGAGAGGACAAGCGCTTGAAGTTCAGCAACAACCTTGATGGTGGAAGGCAGGACCTGCTTACTACTTTGATCCTGACCACAGAACATCCCCTGAAAAAATTGGATTCATCCAAAATTCGTTTCACCGACAAGGATTTCAAGGCCATCACTGGTTTCAGATTAGACAAAGACAGCACAGGGAAACAACTGATCATACAACACCCATGGACAGAAAATACTGCGTATAACCTGATCCTGGAAAAGGATTTTGCATCGGATACCATGGACAATAAATTCATGAAAACCGATACCATCGGCTTCACATCAAAAAAAGAGTCGGATTATGGCAGCATCGACATCAAGATCGCCAATATCGACAGCAACCTGCACCCCATCTTGCTGCTCATGAAAGACAATAAAATCTTTCTTCAACAACAGGCCAAACAGGAAAAATACAAGATCAAATTGTTCAACCCAGGGGAGTACCAAATCAGCATCCTTTTTGACATCAACAACAATGGCAAGTGGGATACTGGTAATTACTGGAAAAAACTGCAGCCAGAAAAAGTGGTGGCCAGAAAACAAACCCTGCAAATCAGGGCCAATTGGGACAATGAATTGAGAATTGATCTCAAAGACATTCAGTAATTTTGCAGATGCATTTATCCTCCAACCTTCTTGAAGCAGCTGTCAAAGAGTTTTCCCGCCTTCCTGGGATAGGGAAAAAAACTGCATTGCGACTGGTGCTTCATTTGCTGAAACAGGAGGAAGCCGAGGTGGCGCAGTTCAGTGAAACCATTGACAGGATGAGAAAAGAAATCAAGTTCTGCAAAACCTGTTTCAATATTTCAGACCTTGATCAGTGCACCATTTGCAGCAATCCAGGCAGAAAAAAAGAAGTGATTTGTGTGGTAGAAAACATCAGGGATGTGATTGCCATTGAGTCGACAGAGCAGTACAACGGCGTTTACCATGTTTTGGGAGGTGTGATCTCTCCGTTGGACGGCATCGGCCCCGACCAACTCACCATTTCCTCATTGGCTGAAAGAATTCCAAAGGAAAATACAAAGGAGATTGTATTTGCACTGAGCCCCACCATTCAGGGAGACACCACCATATATTATATCCGCAAAAAGCTCAACAATCCTGCACTACGCTTTACCACCATCGCCCGGGGCATTGCCTTTGGGGGTGAACTAGAATTTGCAGATGAAATGACATTGGCAAAAAGCATCCGCAACAGGTTGCCTGTAGACAGCTATATCCAATAAAAGCTTGTCTGCCTTGCCTTTGAACCCTTAGCGGTTTTAACTACCTTTGCGTTACTATATTAAGCATGAAAGATATTTCCACACTACTCAAAGAAAGGATCCTGGTCATCGATGGTGCCATGGGAACCATGATCCAAAGGCATAAGCTCAATGAGGCTGATTATAGGGGTTCGAGATTTGCCGATTGGGCTTCAGACCTCAAAGGCAACAATGACCTGCTCAGCATCACCCAACCGGAGATCATCAAGAACATCCACCTTCAGTACCTGGAGGCCGGCGCAGACATCATTGAGACCAATACCTTCAATGCCCAAGCGGTTTCAATGGCTGATTACAACATGAGCGAGCTGTCTTATGAAATCAACCTGGCAGCCGCCCAATGTGCCAGAAATGCTGTCAACGAATACAGGGCCAACCACCCTGAAACCAAGGATGCTGGCGGACCCTTTGTGGCTGGCGCCATAGGCCCCATGAACAAGACCCTGTCCCTTTCTCCGGATGTAAACAACCCGGGTTTCAGGAGCATCAGTTTTGATGAGGTGGCAGAGGCCTATTACGAACAGGTGAAAGCCCTGGTGGAAGGTGGTGTTGACCTTTTGCTGATCGAAACCATTTTTGATACCCTGAATGCAAAGGCAGCCATTTACGCGACCAAGAAATTCTTCAGAGACCATAACCTTCAGGAGCTTCCCTTGATGATCAGCGGAACCATCACAGATGCCTCCGGGAGAACGCTCAGCGGTCAGACACTGGAAGCTTTCTATACCAGCATTGCGCATGCCAACCCATTGAGTGTTGGGCTTAACTGTGCACTGGGCGCCAACCAGATGCGTTCACACATCGAAGAACTTTCTCAAATCGCAGTATGTTATACCTCTGCGTATCCCAATGCCGGTCTTCCCAACGCAATGGGAGAATACGATGAAGAACCTGCCGAAACGGCACATTTCATTGAAGAATGGGCAGAAAAAGGATTTGTCAACATCGTTGGCGGATGCTGCGGCACAACGCCAGACCATATCAAACATATTGCCGATCATGTGAGGAAGATAGCACCGAGGGAGTTGCCGGTGGTTGAAGCATGAGGTTTAAGGGGTTGAAGAGGTTGAGGGGGTTGAAGGGTTAAATCAAATTAATTAACATGGGAGAAAAAGTACATATCAAGCCTTACATGCGGTTGTCCGGACTGGAGCCTTTGGTGATCCGACCAGAAACAAATTTTGTGAATGTGGGCGAAAGGACCAATGTTACCGGCTCTAAGAAATTTGCCAGGCTGATCAGGGAAGAGAAATACGAAGAGGCGCTCAGCATTGCCAGGCAACAGGTGGAAAGCGGTGCACAGGTGCTGGATGTAAATATGGATGATGCTTTGCTGGATGGTGAAAAGGAAATGGTCATCTTTTTGAACCTGCTGCAAAGCGAGCCAGACATTGCCAGGATTCCCATCATGATTGACTCTTCAAAGTTTTCAATCATCGAAGCGGGGCTCAAATGCATACAGGGTAAATGTGTGGTGAACTCCATCTCCCTCAAAGAAGGAGAAGAAAAGTTCATTCAACAGGCCATCATTTGCAGAAGCTTTGGTGCAGCGGTCATCGTGATGGCCTTTGACGAACAAGGGCAGGCAGATACGCTGGAAAAAAGAATCAAGATTGGCGACCGTGCTTTCGAGATCCTCACCAAAAAAGTAGGATTCCCTGCTTCGGATATCATCTTTGATCTCAATGTTTTTGCAGTGGCCACAGGCCTGGAAGAACACAACAACTATGGGGTTGATTTTATTGAGGCCACCCGTGTATTGAAACAGAAATATCCACAGGTCAAAATATCTGGTGGTGTCAGCAACCTTTCGTTTTCTTTCCGTGGTAACGACCATGTTCGTGAAGCCATGCACTCCGTGTTCTTGTTTCATGCCATCAAGGCTGGGATGGACATGGGCATTGTGAATGCAGGACAGCTGGTGATTTATGACGAGATTAACCCTGTGCTCAGGGACCTCTGCGAAGATGTTATCCTCAACAAGAACAATGATGACAACCAGGCAACAGAAAAACTGATCCAGTTTGCTGAGACCGTTAAGGCCAAGGGAAAAGTGCAGGAAAGAGACGAAGCCTGGCGGAACAACCCCGTTGAAGAACGCTTGAAACATGCCCTGATCAATGGCATTACTGAATACATTGATGCGGATACAGAAGAGGCAAGACAGGCGTACCCCCGTCCATTGGATGTTATTGAAGGTCCCTTGATGGATGGAATGAACATTGTGGGAGATCTGTTTGGTGTTGGAAAAATGTTCCTGCCACAGGTGGTGAAAAGTGCCCGTGTCATGAAAAAAAGTGTGGCTGTTCTCACCCCCTTCATTGAGGCTGCCAAGCAAGAGGCCTCTGCTGCGGGAAAGATTTTGCTTGCTACTGTAAAAGGTGATGTACATGATATCGGAAAAAATATTGTGGGTGTTGTATTGGGTTGCAATGGATACGATATCGTAGACCTTGGTGTGATGGTTGGAGCCGACAAAATCCTTGATGAGGCGGTTAAACACAATGCAGACATCATCGGATTGAGCGGGTTGATTACGCCTTCACTGGATGAGATGGTGCATGTGGCATCAGAGATGAAACGCCGAGGAATGAAACAGCCCCTGCTCATTGGTGGAGCCACTACCTCACGTATGCATACTGCACTCAAGATCGCACAACAATATGATGGCGGGGTGGTGCATGTACTGGATGCATCGAGAAGTGTCTCTGTTGCAGGATCGCTGCTCAATCAAAATAAAAAAGATTTTCTTGGCGCGATTGATGTTGAATACGACAAGCTGCGCATTGAATTTGCGAACAAGAAGAACAGCAAGGAAATGCTTTCTTATGAGGAATCAGTAAAGCGTAAGTTCACCATCAACTGGAATGAATCGATTTTCACTGCACCAAGTTTTACAGGCAAACAAGAAATTACCGGCATCAGCATTGAAACCCTGATTCCCTATATCGACTGGACGCCATTCTTCATTGCATGGGAGATGCATGGTAAATTCCCTGCGATCCTCAAAGATGCAATCATTGGACAAGAAGCATCCAAATTATACGATGATGCAAACGCCATGTTGCAACAGATTATGGCAGGCAAATGGCTTGAACCAAAGGCTATTATTGGCTTCTGGCCAGCCAACAGCAATGAGCGTGACAGCGTTACCTTGCTGAATGTTGAAACCCATGAAGAGGTGGAACTGCAATTCCTTCGCCAGCAAATGAAAAAGGCTGCCGACCAGCCCAATCTTTCATTGGCCGACTTTATTGCACCCGCATCAGCCTCCACACAGGACCATCTTGGTGCCTTTGCCGTTACCATCAAAGGAATTGAAGTGCACATCAAGCGCTTTGAATCAGAGCTTGATGACTACAGCAAGATCATGCTCCAGGCATTGGCAGACAGGCTTGCAGAAGCGCTTGCAGAATACATCCACATGAAAGTGAGAACGGAATACTGGGGCTACGCGAAGGATGAACTGCTGTCCAACGATGACATGATCAAGGAAGTCTATACAGGCATCAGGCCAGCGCCTGGCTATCCTGCATGCCCGGATCATACGGAGAAGAACAAGCTGTTTCAATTGCTTGATGCCACCCAACAAATTGGCATCACCCTTACAGAGTCTTTGGCCATGTACCCTGCCTCTTCTGTTTGCGGGTGGTATTTTGCCCACCCTCAAGCAAAATATTTTGGCGTAGGAAAAATCACCAAAGACCAATTGCATGACTATGCGGCAAGAAAGGGAATGGAAACTGCAGACGCTGAAAAATGGTTGAGGCCAAGCCTTGATGCCTAAGAGAACAATAAAAACAATCCATGCGAATCATATCCTACAATGTAAACGGGATAAGGGCTGCCATCAAAAAAGGTTTGATTGATTGGCTCAAAACCAATCCAGCAGACATCATTTGCCTGCAAGAAACAAAGGCAAGCAAGGATGATGTTGACATGAAGGAAATCAATGACCTGGGTTATCAGGACTATTGGTTCAGTGCCACCAGCAAAAAAGGATACAGCGGTGTAGCGGTGTTTACGAAAATAAAGCCAGACAAAGTAGTCACTGGCAATGGCCATTCGCAGAGCGATGATGAAGGCCGTGTGATTCAACTGCATTTTGGAAAACTGCTATTGATCAATGCCTATTTCCCATCAGGCACTTCTGGCGATGAAAGACAAGCCTTCAAGATGGAATGGTTGAATGAGATGCTGACCTACCTGAACAAAACAAAGAAAAAATTTGATAGTGTGATTCTTTGTGGTGATTACAACATTGCCCACAATCCCATCGACATCCATGATCCAAAAGGCAATAAAAACACAACAGGATTCCTACCAGAAGAAAGGGCCTGGATGGATGATTTTTTTGCATCAGGATGGGTGGATAGCTTCAGGAAAATTCATCCTGAACCCCACAGGTATTCCTGGTGGAGCCAGCGATTCCCCAGTGTGAGGCTCAACAACAAAGGCTGGCGAATCGATTATATCAATGTCACAGAAAGCCTTAGTGCACGCATTGTTGATGCGGAGATTTTCCCCGATGTAAAACACAGCGATCATTGCCCTGTTTACCTTGAACTCTCAAACATATAGCATGCTGGTATACAACATTACCTATGCCGTTTCACACGAAATTCATGAAGAATGGATGGCGTGGATGAAAGGGATACATGTCCCCGAAGTCATGTCTACAGGGCTTTTCAGCAGTTTCAAGGTACTGCGTTTATTGGAAGTGGATGAACAAGAAGGACTGACTTTTGCTGTACAATTTCATGCCGAAACCGAGGAGCAGTACCGCAGGTACATCGCTGAGCACGCGCCCGCATTGCGTTTGGCTGCAACCCGCCAATGGGGTAACCAAGTAATGGGATTTCGCACTTTAATGGCAATTGTGCAATAAGTGTGGAAAAATAGATTATCTTTACAGGCTAAAATGCAGGTCAGTATTGGATTTTAGCGCAAATAAGTGAAGAAAAAAAATTTTGTTAGAATCAAAAAGCCTATAAATTTGTCAGTATACAAATCAATTAAAAATTTAAGTCTATGAACAAAGCTGAATTGATCGCCAAGCTCGCTGATGATGCTGGTATCACCAAAACTCAGGCTAACGCTACACTTGATTCATTTGTTAGCGCAGTAACCAAAACCCTCAAAGGTGGTGGTAAAGTTACACTGGTAGGTTTCGGTACTTTCTCTGTAACAAAAAGGGCTGCACGCAATGGTCGTAACCCACAGACTGGTGCTGTGATCAAGATCAAGGCTAAGAAGGTTGCCAAGTTTAAAGCTGGAAAAGAGCTTTCTTCAAAGATCTAACCGCTTAAAAAAAATTAAAAAAGCAAGACGCTTGCGCGTCTTGCTTTTTTTTTCACTTTAAAATTTTAAAAACAAATACAATGGGAAGAGGCGACAAAAAAACAAGGAAAGGAAAGATATTCAAAGGTTCTTTCGGTAAATCAAGACCAGCCAAAGCAGGCAAGAAAGCTGCTGCTCGCAAGGCTTAATCGTTATCCGTTATCAGTTGTGGGTTGTGGTTTCATTATGCACAGTTCATCAACTGATAACTGACAACCGATCTCATCAGGGAGCCAATCTTTCTATTGTCCAAGCTCCATCCAGATGACTGTATTTTATCCTATCGTGTAGCCTATTGCTGCGACCCTGCCAAAATTCAACGGTATCTGCAACAACCCTGTATCCACCCCAATGCAATGGACGGGGAACTTCTCCTGAAGCATACTGCTCAAGCAATGCTGCTGCATTTTTATCAAGTATTTCCCGGCCTTCAATAATCTTGCTTTGTGGAGAGGCCCATGCGCCCAACTTGCTTCCCAAGGGCCTGCTGTAAAAGTATTCATCGCTTTCTGCTGAAGACACTCGCTCACATCTTCCCTCTACGCGGACCTGTCTTTCCAGTTCTTTCCAAAAAAATACCAGTGAGGCATAAGGATAGGCATTAAGCTGTTGCCCCTTATTGCTTTCATAATTGGTATAAAAAACAAAGCCCTTTTCATCAAACCCTTTGAGCAAAACAATTCTCGCAGACGGCCTTCCTGCTGCAGTAATGGTAGAAAGGGTCATGGCATTGACTTCATCAATTTCAGATGCCATAGCCTCATCCCACCATTGGCTGAATTGCAAAACAGGACTGGCATGCACGTCTGATTCACATAGTGATCGAAGCTGGTAGTCTTTGCGGATGGAGGAGATGGACATATAGTTGAAGGGGTTGAGGGAGGTTTGGAGAGGTTGAAGGGGTTGAGAGACGTTGAGGGAGGTTTAGAGACGTGGGCTTATCTGCAGAAGACTGTAGGGGTTAGCAATATTGCAGAAAGTTGAAGAGGTGATGTGTTGGGAGTATTCTCAGTTTTATTTTCTTCAACCACTTCAACCTCTTCAACCCCTTCAACTTGAATAACCTCTCTCAACCTCTCTAAACTTCTCTACACCTTACTTGACTAAAGTGCCAATCTGCTCCCCAGTCACCAATTTTTTCAAATTGCCTTCCTGGTTGATGTCGAAAACAATGATGGGAAGGTTGTTTTCCATACAAAGGGTGAAGGCCGTCATGTCCATGATCTTCAGGTTCTTGTCGATACATTCCTTGTAAGAAATGGTATCGTATTTTGTGGCAGTTGGATCCTTTTCCGGATCGGCTGTATAGATGCCATTGACGCGGGTTCCCTTGATGATCACATCTGCACCAATCTCAACAGCACGCAGTGAACCAGCTGTATCTGTGGTAAAATAAGGGTTTCCCGTACCACCACCGAAGATCACAATCCTGTTTTTTTCGAGGTGCCTGATGGCCCTTCTCCTGATATAGGGCTCTGCTACCTGTTCCATCTTGATAGCAGTCAGCAAACGGGTATACATCCCTTGCTTCTCCAGCATGGCTTGAATGGCCATGCCATTGATGACAGTGGCCAGCATGCCCATGTAATCGCCATGGGCGCGCTCAATGCCGGTTTCAGATTCATTCATGCCCCGGTAGATGTTGCCGCCACCAATAACGATGGCCACTTCAACACCAAGATCCACAACACTTTTTATTTCTTTGGCGTAGCGGTTGATCATGGTAGGATCAATACCAAATCCGTTTTCTCCCACGAGGGACTCACCGGACAATTTCAGCAGTATTCTTTTGTATATGGGTTGCATGGTGCAAAGATACAAAAAGGGCCTTCATGAAGAAGGCCCTTTTCTATATTCGATTGTCGATTGAATTAACCGAGTGCTACACGCTTGAAGGAAACAACCTTCAGGTCAGCTCCTTTAGACTTGAGGTAATCTCCGACAGACATTCCGCCATCCTTTACAAAAGCCTGGGCCAGCAAGGTGCTTTCCTTGTAGAAGGCATTCAGTTTACCCTCAGCGATCTTGGAAATCATTTCGTCGGGCTTTCCTGCCATTTTAGGGTCATTCTTGATCAACTCAAGGATAACACCTTTTTCTCTTTCAATCACTTCAGCAGAAACTGAAGATGAATCGATGGCTACTGGATTCATGGCAGCAATCTGCATGGCAATGTCCTTGCCTACTTCAGCTTGCGCTTCATTCAAACCAACCAATACACCCATCCTGTTTGCACCGTGGATGTATGATGATACGAACTCAGCATCGATGCGCTCAAACTTGGAAACGCCAATCTTCTCACCAATGCTGGCAAGTTTGTCGTTCACAAGATCAGCAATTTTGGCGCCATTGATTTCCTGCGCGTTCAACTCTTCAGCTGAATTCACATTGTTGGCAATGGCTGCATCCATGATGCTTTGGGCAAATGCAATGAAATCATCGTTTTTGCTAACGAAATCTGTTTCGCAGCTGAGGCACAAAGTGATACCAGTCTTGTTGTCTGCAGTTGTTTTGGCAAGCACAACACCTTCTTTCGCATCACGGTCTCCCCTGAGTGCAGCAACTTTCTGGCCTTTTTTCCTCAACCAATCGATTGCAGCTTCAATGTCTCCATTGTTTTCAGTGAGTGCCTTGCGACAATCCATCATGCCTGCACCCGTCATTTGACGCAGCTTGTTGATTTCAGCTGCCGTTATTGTTACTTCTGACATATTTATCCTCCGGTCTTGAAACCATTGCTGATCCAAGACACGATATTTAAGTTAATGTATGTATGGTTTAATTACTTTTTCATGGCTGGCCTTCTTCCGCCACCGCCTGCTGCAGGAACCCTGCGCTTCGGTGCACCAGGCTTGCCCCTTCTGCCACCATCTGCATCGCCTTCCTCATCTACTGAGAACTTCAATGCATTGTCGCCAGAATCTTCACCTTCTTCGCTGTCGTCTGATTTCTCAGCCTGACGTTCAGCCAATCCTTCAGCAATGGCTGCAGTGATGTAGTTGGTGATGATGGCGATGGATTTGGTTGCATCGTCATTGGATGGTACAGGGAAGTCAACCTTGTTAGGATCACAATTGGTATCAACCATCCCGAAGGTAGTGATGCCCAAACGCTTGGCTTCTGCCATGGCAATGTGCTCATGACCGATGTCAATGATGAACAAAGCAGCAGGTACACGACCCAGTTGTGCGATACCGCCCAATACTTTCTCCATCTTATCCCTGTCGCGAGACAGTTGAAGACGCTCTTTCTTGGTGATGTTATCGAAGCTTCCATCGGCAAGCATTTTTTCAATGCTCTGCATTTTCTTAACCGACTTGCGAACGGTGTTGAAGTTGGTCAACATGCCACCCAACCAGCGCTCAGTAACAAAAGGCATGTTCACCTTCTGTGCACACTCGGTAACGATTTCCTTGGCTTGCTTCTTGGTTCCAACAAACATGATCTTCTTACCGCTTTTGGCGATGTTCTTGAGGGCAAGGGCAGTTTCCTGCAAGCACTCAACAGTCTTGTTCAGATCAATGATATGGATGCCTTTTTTCTCTGCATAGATGTAAGGCAACATCTTAGGATTCCACTTCTTGCGGAGGTGACCGAAGTGAACACCTGCTTCAAGGAGTTGCTGCTGCAGTGTAGTATTATTTTCCATTGTATGATGTATGTTTTTGATTCTAGATTGGTGATCCTGTTAACGCTTGCTGAACTGGTAGCTTCTACGTGCCTTCTTCTTACCGAATTTCTTCCTTTCAACACCCCTTGGATCCCTTCTCAACAAACCTGCAGCTTTCAAAGCAGGCCTGAATTCAGGATTCAAAGCGATGAGCGCACGGGAGATACCCAATTTAGAAGCTTCAGCCTGGCCTTTTTTACCACCACCTGCAGCATTGATCTTGATATCATATTTTCCGGCACCTTCTACAACAGTGATAGGAAGTTCAACCTGGTTCTGAAGATAGATCTGAGGAAAATATGCCTTGTAATCAAGGTCGTTTACGATGATGTTACCATCCCCCTTGCTGAGGAATACCCTGGTAACAGCTTCCTTTCTACGACCAAGTCCGTTTTTTTGTTTTTCCATTATTCTTTATTTGAAATCGTTTTGTAATTAGAATTTGAAAGGAGTTGGTTGTTGTGCAGTGTGTGGATGCTCTCCACCAGCATAAACGAACAACTTCTTGTACATTTGGCGACCAAGCCTGTTCTTGGGAAGCATCCCTTTCACAGCCCTTTCAACGATCTGCTCAGGACGACGCTTGATCAAATCCTTGGCGATCTCAATCTTCTGTCCACCAGGATAACCAGTAACGTGCTGGTATTCCTTGTCTTGGAACTTGTTTCCTGTGAAAACGACTTTCTCTGCATTGATTACGATAACGAAGTCTCCGCAATCAACGTGGGGCGAATAATACGCTTTGTTCTTTCCGCGCAATACTGAAGCAATCTTGCTACAGATTCGTCCCACAGTTTGATTGGTCCCGTCAACAACGTGCCATTTACGTTGCACGGAAGCTGCATTTGCATGCTTTGTGGTGAAATGTAATTTACTCATGTGTACAATTTTTCGGATTTACATCCGGGTTTAAAAATTTGTCCCCGCCATCCCGGGAAACACCCCCCTCTTTCGAAAGGGAGCGCAAAGTTAGCAGAAAGAAGGTTGAAAAACGAACAAAAA
>JAIPBY010000069.1 GCA_021738605.1 Chitinophagaceae bacterium
CCATATTGTTGAGTAGCCTTCATCAAAGCATCAGCATTAAAACTACGTACATTATTTGGCAATTTATCTAAGGCTTGTGTTTGGTCTTCTGCTAGGTTATCCAAATTGTTTAATAAATCAACGAGCAAATATTCTCTTGAGATATTTTTAGGGAAAGAGGATTTTAGTTTGAATTCAAATGTCTTTCCATTGAGTTGAAACTCGCCTTTGCGCTTATGGTTATATACCCATGTAGAATTGTAAAGTTGTGTTAGGCCTAGTCCTAATGAATTAAAACTATTTGGGGATACCAAAAGAAAATCTTCGTCTTTCAGAAAACTTTCTACTACTTGGCGGTCATCCGGAGGAACAGCCCCAAATTTTGATTGTTTAGGCGCGTAATACAATCCTTGGTTTAATTTTACCAGTGTTCCGTCTTTGGTTAATTGAGCCAAATGTCTATCTATGGCCGTGGAATAATATTCCAGGTCAGAACGGCGATATACCTCACCCTGCTTGATATGTTGACGGAGCAAATTCATCTCTTTGATACAAAAGTACAGATATTTTTTGAATTGCATGCAAAAAAAGGAAAAATTCATGCAATGACTACCAATCCTCGCCCAGCTCATCCATTTTTGCTACCTGTTGCAGCATAGAACGAATGTCTTCCTGGTAGCTTTTGATTTTAGGAGATTCCGGAACATGCACAAGGCCATTTACTTCGGTTACGGCAAAGTGATTCCGTTTATTGATTCTAACAGGTTTTAGTTTGCCAGCTTTGATGTAGTTGTCAATGGTACGACGGCTGACACGAAGCATGCGCATGGCTTCAAATGTATCGATCCATTTTGTCAAAAAGGAATCAACTGGATTCTTTAGACTTTCAATCTCAGAATGCAAATTGGCAATCATGGACTTCATTTCCATGAATTGTTCCATGAGCATCTCATTGGTGATACTTTTTGAGTTGTTTGCATCCATAGTGCACTAAAGTAAAATCATTTTTTGAAATGAAAAAGCTTCCGAACAGAATGGTACATATTGGAACGGAAGTTTAGACGGGTATGGACAAAATAAGATTTTAAGTGACTGGTAAATCGAAATTATTTCTTTGAAAAAATAAATTCAAATACTCAAATAATCAAAAGCTCATTGGCTCAAGTGGTTAAAATTTGCGCATTTTAAGGGTGGAAAATGGGAAGTGATTTTAATGCAACAAGAAGAAAAAAACGACAACAAAATACAAGTATCAAAAAATTATTTTATCTTTGTTTTATCGTTCTTTTTTGTTGCTCACTTGTAACTCAACAAAGTCGAAATCTGATGAGTAGTTGCTCATTTGTTGCTCGAAAAAATGAATAAACTCAGCAAAATCAAGGGTTTTCAGAGTTGTTTTTTCTTATCAGTTCCTGCATTGGAAAGTAACCACTACAAATCTTTGATTAACATTCTTTATAAATGAATAGCAAATAAAAAGCTACATATGAATGATATATAATTCACTAAAGCCAAAAAAGTAACTTAATGAATGATATATCAGTCAAAATAACAATTTATATGTAAAATATCCGTATGTTTGTAGTGTAAATCATTCACTAAAGCATTAAATGACTGTTTATGACTGATAGGTCATACAATAATTGGAGCTCCATGAGCGATAAGGTGCTGGCAAAGCATATTGGTAGTTTTGTAAAAGAAAAACGCATGGAGATGAACAAAACGCAGGATCTCCTGGCACATGCAGCCGGAATCAGCCGTTCTACCTTGAGTTTGCTGGAAAAGGGAGAGACCGTTACACTAGCCACTTTACTCCAGGTATTAAGGGTCTTGGATCAATTGCATATACTGGATGTGTTTTCTGTTCAACCAACCGTTAGTCCCATTCAGCTGGCCAAAATAGAACTTAAAAAACGTAAAAGAGCCAGTGGCAGAACACCCGCTTCATCTAAAAAATCAACCTGGTAAACCATGCACACAGCGTTTGTAAAAATATGGGGAGCAATGGTAGGTGCTGTAGCCTGGGATGATACAACTGGTAAGGCCTCCTTTGAATTTGATTCCAATTTCAAAAACAAGCATTGGGATTTGTCACCGCTGAAAATGCCCATCCAATCAGCTAAACGCATCTTCAATTTCCCGGAATTGAAGCCCGAAAGAAATTCACCTTTTGACACCTATAAAGGCATGCCGGGTTTACTTGCAGATGTGCTTCCGGACAAGTATGGAAATCAATTAATCAACATGTGGCTTGCCCAAAATGGTCGCGATGCTAACAGCATGAATCCGGTAGAGATGCTTTGTTTTATTGGATCAAGAGGAATGGGTGCCATGGAATTTGAGCCCGCCGCAATGAAAGAGACCAAGCGTACTTTCTTTATCGAACTGGATAGCCTGGTTGACATTGCTAAAAAAATGCTGTCACAAAAGTCAGCCTTAAAAACCAATTTGAAAAAGGAGGATGAACAGGCCATGATGGAAATACTCAAGGTTGGAACTTCGGCAGGTGGAGCAAGGCCTAAAGCTGTGATAGCATATAACGAAAAGACTGGTGAAGTTCGGTCAGGTCAAACGAATGCCCCGAAAGGATTTGAACACTGGCTATTAAAGCTTGATGGGGTGAGTGATGTTCAGTTGGGAGCCAGTACCGGTTATGGAAGGGTGGAAATGGCGTATTACAACATGGCGGTTGCCAGCGGAGTAGAAATGATGCCTTCAATGCTGCTCGAAGAAAACGGTCGTGCACATTTTATGACCAAACGATTTGACCGTGAAGACGGAGATATCAAGCATCACATTCAAACACTTTGCGCCATCAATCATTATGATTACAATGCGGTGACCAGTTTTAGTTACGAGCAACTGTTTCAAACGATGCGTGAACTAAAGCTCAGTTACCCTGAAGCAGAACAGATGTTTCGTAGAATGGTTTTTAATGTGATAGCGCGTAATTGTGATGACCACACCAAGAATTTTGCTTTCCGCTTAAAAAAGAATAGTCAATGGGAATTGGCACCAGCATACGATTTATGTCACGCCTATAAACCGGATCATCAGTGGGTAAGTCAGCACGCGCTCAGTATTAACGGCAAACGAAAAGGAATATCAAAAACCGATTTGTTGGTGATAGGCAAATCAGTCAAGTGCAAACAAGCTTCTGGCATTATCGAGGAAATTGAATCAACCGTAATGAATTGGAAAAAATTCGCCAATGAGGTAGGTATAACAGCAAAGCTCAGAGACGCGATTGATAAAACAATCAAAGACTGGAATTAATTTTAGTGGGTTGCCAAAATAACAATGCGTCGCTCAAATATTTTAGTGCCCAATCAATTAAAACCAAACCTTAATGATGGAGTAAATTTTAGCGCAGAGTATTGAGTATACTGCCACTTGTTTGATAAAGAATTTATCGAAATGATAGTAACTCTACATCAAAAACCAGCCCACAGTTGGGTCCAATCGTTGCACTAACCTGCCTGTCACCATAAGCCAGATTGGGATGCAAAAAAAGTCTCCATTTGCTTCCTACAGGCATTAGTTGCAATGCTTCAATCCACCCTTTTATTACTCCATTTACAGGAAATGAAGCTGGCTGTCCGCGTTTAATGGAGCTATCGAAAACCTCTCCACTGATCAAGGTGCCATGATAATGACAGGTAACCATGTTGTGCAATGCGGGTTTTTCTCCTTTCCCCTCCACTAAAATTTGATATTGCAATCCACTTGTCAATGCCACAACTCCTGGCTTGGTGGCATTCTCAGATAAAAAGTTTTCAGCAGCAATTAAGTTAGCTGCCGATTTTTCTTCTTTCAGTGCTTTTAAACGATCCGAAACTGACATGTTTATTGGTTTAACAGTGGTAAAAAATGGGTTTACAACATGAGCGATATTACTTTCAGTCCTTTCTATATTGACAAAGGGGGGGGGTGATTTCTAAACTTTATTAATTCGTTGGTAATTTCCTCTATCTCACTCATGCTTATTTTTAATTCACTAGGGAATTTTCTGCTCTATATCTTATTTCGAATTTCTATTCAGTACACTGATCAATAATTTTTTTACTATTTCCATCTCTTCAGCTTTGCTGGCCGCTACAAACAGGGTTAAACTTGCCAGGGCTTCATTACTGATTATAGTCTGTCCTGCATTTGTGTATAGTAAGCTATTCCGCTCCAGGAATAGTAGAAAACAGGCAGCGGCAATTCGCTTGTTTCCATCCACAAATGCATGATTTTTTACCACCAGATAGAGTAACATGGCAGCCTTTTCTTCAATAGAAGGATAGGCATCTTGTTCGCCAAAGCCTTGCATAATTTGATTCACTGCACTATCAAATCCACCATCTTTTTCTCTGCCAAACACATCTGAGTTGAATTCTGCGCGCATTTGATCAACCAAGTTCATGAATTCAGTCATGGCAGGATATTCAGCCTTTTTTGTGTGGTTGCCTTTTGCGTCCAAAGCCTCGTGGTCGTAGTCGTCCAGAAGTTGTAAACCAACACTAAATTGATGCAGCCAGGCGTAATTTTCGTTACTTGAGGCTTGGTCTCCAATTGCTCTGCTAAGAATACGAATGCCATCATGAAGAACTTGCATTTCCTTGTTCTTCTGCTCCAAGCGTTTTTCATTGAATGCTACACCCTCGATCAGGTAGTCTTTTAATCGTTTTGTTGCCCATTGTCGGAATTGGGTACCTCGTTTAGAGTTTACACGGTAGCCGACAGATATTATCGCATCGAGATTATAATAATCTACCACGTAGGTTTTGCCGTCCGAAGCAGTTGTTGCATTTTTTGCAACAACTGAATCTCTGATCAATTCACCACTTGTAAAAATATTTCTTAAGTGTCTGGAAATCAATGATTTGTCCTTTTCAAACAAGCTGGAAATCTGGTTTAGGCTTAACCAAAAAGTTTCTCCTTCAAAATGAACTTCAATCTGAGTACTGCCATCGGCTGATGTGTATATTTCAATCTGATTCTCCATCATTTCCTCCTTATCGTCAATTATTATATAAATATAATAAACCTTGGGCGCTACTTAAAATTTGTGAGTGCAGAGAGACTTTGTACGACTGCTTTACTTCCTATTGTTAGATTTTTCAAACCGGACGCAGACAACCCATCCCAAACAATTCTATTTCAAAAATGTTATACCTCCATGAACCCTATCGATCAAGACCGCATCATTGAAATGGCATGGGAAGACAGGACTCCTTTTGAGGCCATTTTGTTTCAGTTTGGGCTTACTGAAGCGGATGTAATTGCCTTGATGAGGAAGTCGCTCAAACGCAGCAGTTTCAACCTCTGGCGCAAAAGGGTCAATAGTGGTGTGAGCCAAAAACACCTGCAGAAGCGCAGTGCTGAAATTCAGCGCTTCAAATGCACATTACAACGGCAGATTACACACAATAAAATCAGCAAAAGATAAAAGCCTTCTGCATTCAACAATTAACAGACCATTTTTATAACCAGCAAACATGAAAGGAGTTAAAAAAGCTGATTTGCCAACCAAGGTTTGTGTGCATTGCAACAGGCCATTTACCTGGAGAAAGAAATGGGAAAAGGTTTGGGACATGGTCAAGTACTGTTCCGACAGATGCCGCAAAGCGCATTAATTGGTTATCACAAAATTCTATGCTCCTATATCTTGGGCATGAAACGGATGAGAAAGATATCATTGCCATCATAAAATCCATCAACGGTATAGCTTCAAACCACTTTCACTGCTGCATTTGTTGCTGTGCAAACACCTCATCGAATTACAGGACGAATAATAGGCAGGTGTGTTCGGGACGGTATATCGCAGGGAATCAATAGTTTTGAACAGCTCCAAAAGGACTTTATGCAACATATACTGCAAATGAATTTTCCGACGCGCTTGGTTTTTGGCAACCATACCATTGATCAGATGGTTGATGAGCTGAAAGACATGAAGTCAAGGCGTGTGGCGATGCTCACGATACCGGCACTCCAAGCCTCTATTCATCCCTTGGTGCAACAATTGGAGGCATCAGGCATTGAAGTATTGTTGGATGAGAGCATAGAGAAGGAACCTTATTTTTCTGATTTGCACCGGTTGGTTGATTATTTTATGCCATTTCAACCGGACACGGTCATGGGCATCGGCGGTGGCAGTGTGCTGGACATTGCCAAACTATTGGCAGCATTGCTTGACAATGAACAATCGGTTTACGATGTGGTGGGTAACGGCCTTTTGAAAAAAAGAACAAAAAAACTCATCTGTGCACCAGCTACTTCTGGAACAGGCAGCGAGGTTTCTCCCAATGCCATTTTGATTGATGATGCGGATGGGCAGAAAAAAGGGATCATCAGTCCTTTGCTGGTTCCAGACCTTGTATTGGTTGATCCTGTATTGTCCATTTCTGTTCCTCCATCAGTAACCGCTGCAACAGGGCTTGATGCATTGACCCATTGCATTGAGGCGTACACCAATAAGTTTTCAAACCCTTTCATTGATGTATTTGCATTGGAAGGAATACGGTTGATCGCCGGCAACCTGGTGGACGCTGTCCTGGATGGCAACAACCTTGTTGCTCGGGAAAAACTTTCCATGGGAAGCATGCAGGGAGGATTTTGCCTTGGCCCTGTGAACACTGCCGCGGTGCATGCTTTGGCCTATCCATTGGGCACCCTATACCATGTACCACACGGCTTGTCGAATGCAGTGTTGCTTCCCCATGTGATGGAATTCAATGTTCCTGCTGCAGTTGAAAAATATGCTGGCGTTGCGGGTGCTTTGGGTGTTGCACCAGATGCTGACCTGCATGCAATGGCGCTAAAAGGAATTGTGAGGATTCGTGAAATCATGCAGGCCTGTAAGGTGCCAGACAACCTGCGTTCAATGGGTGTGACACAAGCATCGATTCTATTGCTGGCCCAGGAGGCAATGAAAATAAAGCGTCTGCTGAAGAACAATCCAAGGATAGTTGTATTGGAAGACGCCATCAACATTTACGAAAAAACATTTTGATGAAGAAGAACAAAAGATATGCTGGTGTGGTAGTGCCTTTGGTGACACCACTCACTTCATCCTACCAGCTGGATGAGGATGCTGTTGAAAAACTGATGGCCCGCATGACGGCCGGTGGTGTGCAATCCTTCATCATGGGAACGACGGGAGAGGCGCCATCGTTGGCTTTATCTTTGCGGATGCGCTATGTCGAAGTGGCAGCAAGGCAAAAAAAATATGGAGATCTCTATGTTGGTATTTCCTCTTTTTCACTCGATGATTCCATACAACTGGCCAGGCATGCGGCAGATTATGGTGCAGATGCAGTGGTGGCAACCCTGCCTTATTTTTATCAGCTAACTGCCGATCAAATGGTTTCCTATTATCAACAGCTGGCAGACAAGAGTCCGCTTCCTTTGATCTTGTACAATATTCCGATCACCACACATGTTAGCATTCCTCTTGACGTGATTGATGCACTCAGCCATCATCCCAATATTGCTGGCTTTAAGGATTCAGAGCAAAATGATCCGCGGCTCATGGATGCATTGTCGCGATGGAAAGACAGGGAAGATTTCAGCCACTTCATGGGTTCTGCAGCCAAGTCTTCGCTTGCACTGGAGAATGGCAGCGATGGCATTGTTCCCAGTGCAGGGAATGTTGAACCGGTTTGGTATGCGAAACTTTTAGAGAAAGCCATCGCCGGAAATGATGCAGAACATTATCAACGCATCACCGATGAACTGGGAATGGTTTACCAGCAGGGAAGAACCCTTGGAGAATCCCTTTGGGCCTTGAAAGAAATGTTGAACAGTCATGGTGTGTGTGATTCCTACATGATGCCGCCACTTACAAAAGGCAATGAAGCCGCTGCTTTGTTGTTGCAAAAACAGTATTCAAATTTTACAGAAAAAGGTTATGAATAATTTACCCTTGATTGGCATCACCATGGGTGATCCTGCTGGCATTGGTCCTGAGATTGCTGTGAAAACCTTGATGGATCCCAGCATCTATGCCGCATGCAGGCCCATCTTGGTGGGAGAGGCGGAAGTATTCAAGCACATTGCTCAATATCTTTCTATTCCGGCAACCTTCAACCTGATCCAAGACGTTGAAGAGGCAAGGTTTGGTGATGGTTGCATCAATGTGCTTGATTTGCATACTGCTTCGTTTGACAATTTGCAGTGGGGGGAAGTGAATGCAACATGTGGTGAGGCTTCTTTTCAGTCGGTAAAAAAAGTGATAGAGCTGGCCATGGAGGGAAAACTGGATGCTACAGTTACCGGTCCGATCCATAAAAAAGCCATTCACAATGCTGGCTATTCCTTTGCAGGTCATACGGAAATTTACGCGCATTATACAGGCACCAAAAAATATGCAATGCTGTTGGTGGAAGACCATATCAAGGTGATTCATGTTTCAACGCATGTGTCTTTGCGGCAGGCATGCGACCTGGTAAAAAAGGACCGCATCATTCAGGTCACTGAGCTGTTGCTTGACGGCATGCGGCGCCTGGGCGAAACCAATAAAAAAATTGGCATTGCCGGCTTGAATCCGCATGCCGGTGATCAGGGGCTTTTTGGTACTGAAGATGATCTGGAGATTGCACCTGCCGTCAAAGCCTTGCTGGACCTTGGTTTTGACGTAGAGGGACCTGTTCCTCCAGATACCATGTTTGCAAAAGCAGCCACAGGATATTATGGTGGTGTGGTGGCCATGTACCATGACCAGGGGCATATCCCTTTCAAGCTCGCGGGCTTCAAATGGAATGCAGAAAAACAACAAATGGACAGCGTCAAGGGCGTGAACATCACCCTCGGCTTGCCCATCATCCGCACCTCTGTAGACCATGGCACTGCTTTTGAGATTGCAGGAAAAGGGATTGCCAGTCCTGATGCATTGAAACTGGCCATTGAATTGGCGATTAAACTCCATCTCAACAAGTGATGATCAGGGTTTTTGCCGATGACCTAACAGGCGCTGCAGAACTTGCAGGCATCTGTAAGGAATATGCGTTGAACACAGTGTTGACTGTTGTGCCATCAGCTGCCAATCATGCTGAGGCCATTGTTTATTGTACTGATAGCCGGTCCATGGAATTGGTCGCCGCACTGAACATCACAGAACAATTTCTTGCGCCGATTTCCATTGCAACAGAGGCAATGGTGTATAAAAAAACAGACTCCGTTTTGAGGGGGCATGTTGTAGAGGAGCTGTTGCTGCAAATGAAACATTTGGGATACCAGCGGGTGCTTTTCATACCTGAAAATCCTTCCATGGGTCGCATCATCAGGAATGGTCAGTATTTAGTCAATGGACAATTGTTGTCAGAAACTTCTTTTGCCCATGATCCTGAATTTCCCAGAAAAACGGCTGATGTTGCTGAAATGCTTGCTGGCCATGGCGCGGAAATACATGTGATGCAATGCAGTGATGCTTTGCCTGAGAGGGGTATAATTGTTGGTGAAGCAACCTCCATGGAAGATCTTGAACAATGGGCATCCCGCATTGATCAGGGGATGATGCTGGCTGGCGGCGGAGATTTTTTTCAAGCGATTTTGAAACATCTGCTTGGTGCTCCAAGACCAACAAGGGTATCAACAACCCAACAACCCTACCTATACATCAGTGGTACCAGCTTTCAGACTTCAGTATCATTTATTCACGCACTTGCCAACGAGAACGGCATGGTTCATTATATTGATGCGCAGTTGCTTGAAGGCATCGGTCTTCAAACTTGGTTGGCCAATTGTGCCAGTGCGTTAACAGAAAACCAAAGGGCCGTGATTGCATTTGATCCTTCCCTTCAGGGACAGACTTTTTACTCAGCGTTGTTTTTCAGGAAAAAAATGGCCTCCATCATCGGTGCGTTGTTGCCAATGACAAATATCGGAGAAATCTTGATCGAAGGAGGATCAACAGCAAAGGCAATCCTGGATGAAATGAACCTGCCTTTTTGGATTCCTGATGCGGTGATTGGAAGGGGTGTGGTGCGGTTGCAGGATTCCCATCAACATTATACAATCACGGTCAAGCCCGGCAGCTATCCGCTGCCAGACTATATCGCAAATATATTTTCCATCACCCATCATTAAGCTGCTGACACATGCGATCACTTCATCCCATAGACTTGCTCATCATCATCCTAGTATTGGGAGCAACCCTTTTTTTGGGTCTTCGGTTTGCCAGAAAGCAGTCTACCACTGAGCAGTTTTTTCTTTCCAAAGGAAATTTTCCTGGTTGGGCCTTGGGGATGTCACTGTTGTCAACACTGATCAGCAGCGTTACCTTCCTCGGTTATCCTGCACAGGGGTTCACCAGCAATTGGTTGTTGTTGGTGCAGGGGCTGATGGTACCCATTGTGTTGGTATTTGCCATTGGCTACATTGTTCCGCTTTATCGGAGAACCATCGGCTTGAGTACCTATGAATATTTTGAAAAAAGATTTGGGCCTTTTGCCCGGTACTACAGTTCCTCTTCTTTTGTTTTGCGTCAATTTGCCGGGATGGGTACCGTATTGTTTCTGATTGCCGTTGCCATCAACAGGATGACGGGTCTGTCACCTGAAATCGTCCTGCTGGTTGTTGGTTCAATCCTGATTGTGGTGAACTGGGCAGGAGGCATGCAGGCCGTTGTTTGGCTGGATGTTTTTCAGGGATTCATGCTGTTCATCAGCGGTATTGTTTGCGTTGGGATCTTGTTGTATTCCATCAATGGCGGTTTGCCGGAGGCCCTGAATATTGCCGCGATGCATGGTAGGTCAGGATTTGGTCCTTATGAATTTTCTTTCAGCAAACTTACATTGATAGTGATGGTGATCAATGGGGCGTTTTATGCCATCCAGAAATACGCAACAGACCAAACAGTTGTGCAGCGGTATCTCTCCGCCAAAGATGACAGGTCTGCCATTCGGGCATCCATGATGGGCATACTGCTTACCGTTCCGGTTTGGATCATGTTCATGTTTATTGGCACTTTGCTTTTTGTGTATTACCAGCAACATCCCATGGCCAATCCACTCCAGGCCGAAGCAGTGTTCCCCCATTTTATCATTACTGAATTGCCCGTTGGTTTGGTTGGGTTTATTGTTGCCGCTTTGATTTCCGCCGCCATTTGCAGCCTGAGTGCAGACCTCAATTCCATGGCTGCGGTAGGCATTGAAGATTATTACAAGAAATTCCGAAAAGGCAGAGCGGATGGGGAATACCTCAGGGCAAGTAAGATCTTTGTTTTTGTATCTGGCTTGCTTTCCATGGGCGTTGCTGCCATCTACCTGAATGCAGGCAACGAAGGTGTCCTGGGCATCATTTTCACGGTCTATGCGATTTTTTCTGGAGGGATTGTTGGGATTTTTCTGCTCGGGCTTTTCAGCAGAAGGGTAAATACAAAAGGAATCAACATCGGCATTGTGGCCTGTATTCTTTTCACCAGCTATGCTTTCCTTACCTCAACCCCAATTGGATTGCCAGGTGAGGAAAATTTGCTGCTGGACCTGGGAGCGTTGAATTTTACCCACCACAAGCTCATGTTGGGCGTATACAGTCA